>CAZXIQ010000230.1:0-3408 GCA_964640785.1 uncultured Bacteroidaceae bacterium
GTCCTCTTCTTTGTCACGACGGGTAAGCTCGTGCTTTTTTATCGTGCCATCCATATAATCGCTGACGTATGTGCAGACAACAAGACCATACTGGGTTTTTCCGTTCATCGTCTGAGCATATATATAATACTGCTCCTTTTCATCCTGAACGAGCCAGCCGTTACTCTTGAATTTTGCAAAATTCTCGGCAGCCTTGGCATACACCTCGGGTGAATGTTCGTCTGTTCCTACGGGAAAATCAATCTCGGGACGAATAATATGGTACAACGACTTTTCATTATCACCGGCCTCGGCACGCGCCTCGTCGGAATTAAGCACGTCGTAAGGGCGGCTCTGAATATCCTCAACAATGGCCTTGGGAGGTCTTATTCCCTTAAAAGGTTTTATAATTGCCATAATCCGAATTGTTTATTTGTTCAAACGGAATCTTTCGCAACCCTCTTCAAAGAATGCCACAATCTGCTTGGCAGCAGCAATACCCGCATTTATGTTTGCCTCGGCAGTCTGCGCACCCATCTTTTTGGGAGTTGCAAAATAACGACCTTCGAATTTGGCAAACTCTTCGGCAGCCACAGGAGCAATGTCGGTAGCATATTTGAAGTCGGGACGCTCGGCCATCACCTCAATAAGTTCAGGCTCGTTTATAACCTCTTTGCGAGCTGTGTTTACAAGGAACGCAGGCTTGGGCATCTGCATCAACAAAGCCTTGCCGATAGACTGTTTGGTCTCGGCTGTTGCAGGAAGGTGCAACGACACAACATCCGAAGTTGCATAAAGTTGCTCGGGTGTCTCGCACCAGATACAACCGGCCTCTTCGACAGCCTCTTTTGACACAAACGCATCATAAACAACCACGTTCATGCCGAAACCTTTTGCAATGCGCGCAACATTGCGACCAACGTTACCAAAAGCATGAATACCTATGGTTCTACCCTTAAGTTCGCAACCGGCAGCACCGCTGAACATGCCGCGAGCCATAAACACCAACATTCCGAATACAAGTTCGGCAACAGCATTGGCATTCTGTCCGGGAGTGTTCATCACACAAATATTGTTTGCTGTTGCAGCCGCAAGGTCTACATTATCGTAGCCTGCACCCGCACGAACAACAATTTTCAGATTCTTTGCAGCAGCCATCACCTCAGCATCGACAATGTCGCTACGTATAATAACAGCATCGACGTCACTGACAGCGTCGAGCAACTGCTGTTTGGATGTATATTTTTCGAGTAGCACAAGTTCGTAACCTGCCGCATCGGTAACCTCGCGTATACCTTTTATAGCAACGGGAGCAAAAGGTTTCTCCGTTGCAACCAATATTTTCTTCATATTATAGAAATAACTTTTAGAAACTAAAAACAGTTTCTTATAAATTAATGATTCTTCTCAAACTCTTTCATGCAGTTCACCAAAGCCTCAACAGCCTCCAAAGGAAGAGCATTGTAGCACGATGCGCGGAACCCGCCTATCGAACGATGACCTTTAATACCAACCATGCCCTTGGAAGTTGCAAATGCCATAAACTCAGCCTCAAGCTCTTTATACTCGTCGCTCATCACAAAGTCGATGTTCATGTACGAGCGGTCCTCAACATCAGCCGTACCACGGAACATTTTGTTACGGTCAATCTCGTTATAAAGCATTTCGGCACGTGCAGCAGCGCGACGTTGCATTTCGGGCACACCACCCTGAGCCTTTATCCAGCGAAGAGTACACAATGCTGAATAGATAGGAAGTACGGGAGGAGTGTTGAACATAGAGCCATTCTCCACGTGTGTGCGATAGTCAAGCATTGTGGGAATAGTGCGAGACACCTTTCCAAGAGCGTCGTTCTTAACAATTACGAAAGAGACACCCGAGGGAGCAAGATTCTTCTGCGCACCACCATAAATACAAACATATTTGCTTACATCCACCGGACGCGAGAAAATATCGGATGACATATCTGCAATAAGGGGTACGGGTGAGTCAATGTCGCGACGAATCTCGGTACCGTAAATAGTATTGTTGGTAGTGATGTGGAAATAATCGGCGTCGGTAGGAATCTCGTAACCTTTGGGAACGTAGCAATAGTTTCTATCCTTTGACGATGCAATCTCAACCGCCTCACCGAAAAGTTTAGCCTCTTTCATGGCCTTGTTTGCCCATGTACCTGTATTCAGATACACAGCCTTCTTTTCGAGAAAGTTGAAAGGTATCATACAAAATTCAAGGCTCGCACCGCCACCGAGGAAAATTACTGAATAACCCTCGGGAATGTCGAGCAACTCCTTAAAAAGAGCCTCGGCCTCGGGAATCACAGGCTGAAAATCCTTTGAGCGGTGACTAATTTCCAATATTGAGAGGCCTATTCCATTAAAATCTTGAACTGCTTGAGCTGTCTGCTCAATAACTTCGCGCGGCAATATAGAAGGACCGGCATGAAAATTATACTTTTTCATACTATTTATATTAACAAATATATTTGCAGTACGAATCAGTCGTATACTGCAAATATGTTTAAACTTATTAAAATTAAAAGATAAGGCCGCAAAGGTATCTATTCTTTTCGAAAAAACAAAATTCAACACAAAAAAGTGTTAAGAAAATACACCATTAGCGCAAATATATAGTATAAAATACTGAATAAGAGCAGTTTTATTATAACAAAAAATTCATAAATTGTCTTACGATTTTATCATTTCCACAATAGTCTTCATGCCTTTTATCTTTTCGTTCGCAACTGCAGCAAGAAGAGTTTTCACCCTACCCCGACGCACAGCTATGTAAGAATAACGCTCATAGACGACAATAGTTCCAAGGTCGGCAGGCTTTGCGCCACCCTTCTTCATAAAAAAACCTGCAATATCGCCACGACTTATTTTGTCGCGCTTGCCTTTCCCTATATATACAACCTGCCACAAAGGAGCGACAGGCATGGGGACTGATTGCGCCAGATTAAAGCAAGGAGTATCCGACGAGACATACTCAGGCAACGAACCACCCTCTATGTAAAAAATATAAACCGAACCCTCGGCACTCCAACGAGCCGTACGACCGTTACGATGAATGAAACTCTCTTCGTTCACAGGCCGCTGATAATGCACAACATGCTTAACATCGGAAATATCGAGGCCACGTGCGGCAAGGTCGGTACACACAAGCACAGCCGAGCAACCGCTTTTAAATTTATATAAAGCAAGCTCACGCTGTTTCTGTTCGAGACCCCCATGATAAACAATCACAGAAATACCTTTCTTTTTCAGGAAAGAACCAACCCCATCGACCATCTCTCTGAAGTTACAAAAAACAATGGCAGCCTCGCCACGTAACAGACACAACAACGACGCAAGAGCATCAAGACGCTCCTTTTGAGTAGTACGCACAAGATAAAAAGCCGTACGCTCCTGAGGTTTCTCAACAACATCG
>CAZXIQ010000231.1:0-3400 GCA_964640785.1 uncultured Bacteroidaceae bacterium
GGTTATCTTCTTCTGGATGGCTTTCCACCAGAATGGTACAACAATGACACAGTTTGCCGAGGTTTATACTCAGAAGAGCGACTCGGGTGTTTCGAGCCTTATGTTCAATGTGTTTAACCTTGTGTTGTGCATATTGATGGTTTATGGTTTCTTGAATATCTTCCAGTCAAAGAGCGCCAAGGGAAAAATTATAGCTGCTGCTATGTTGCTTATCCCCGGTGCTTGGTTGGTATACAGTGCAATGACTGTTACAGGTTCTGTTGTTGTTGATGCTCCTATCTTCCAGCAGTTTAACCCCTGTTTTGTGGTTGCTCTTACACCGGTTGTGATGCTTGTGTTCAGTTGGTTGGCCAAGAAGGGTAAAGAGCCTTCGTCGCCTATGAAGATTGGCTTGGGTATGCTTGTTGCAGGTCTTGGCTTTGTTGTGTTGATGGTTGCATCAAACGGTCTTCCCACTCCTGACGAGCAGAGTGTCGCTCTTGCGAATGGTACTGCTACACTTGTATCGCCCAATTGGTTGATTAGCACATATTTTGTATTGACTGTGGCTGAGTTGCTGTTGAGCCCCATCGGTATTTCTTTCGTGTCGAAGGTTGCTCCTCCTCAGTATAAGGGTATGATGATGGGGCTTTGGTTTGTGGCTACTGCCATCGGTAACTTCTTGGTTGCAATCCCCGGATTGTTGTGGGGTGGTCTTTCACTCTACGTAGTATGGGGTGTTTGTGTAGGCGTATGTCTTGTTTCTGCAATCTTTATCTTCTCTATCCTTAAACGTCTTGAGAAGGTTGCGAAGTAATTTTCTTTAGAAAAGTTATAATATAAAGAGGCTGTTTGGCATTTTTGTCGGGCAGCCTCTGTGTAATAAAAAGTAAATGTTATAATTATGAGGCTTTTATATTTTGTATCATTGATGCTTATGCTGGCTGTTGCTGCCTGTGGTACTAAGAGCAACGAAGAGGTTGTTACAAGCGGTAACCCTATATTTGAAGGGTGGTACGCCGACCCGGAGGGAATTATTTATGGTGACACTTATTGGATTTATCCCACATGGAGCAAGCCTTTCCACGAGCAGGTGTTTTTTGACTGTTTCTCGTCGAAAGACCTTGTTACTTGGACTAAGCATCCTAATATTATAGATACGGTTGAGGTTAAATGGGCAACAAATGCAATGTGGGCTCCCTCGGTTATTTCGAAGGATGGAAAATATTATTTCTTCTTCAGTGCAAATAATATTCAGAAGAACGGGCAGCCCGGAGGTATTGGTGTTGCTGTTGCCGACAAGCCCGAAGGACCTTACAAGGACTTGATAGGAAAGGCTCTTATAGATACTATTGTGAATCGCGCTCAGCCTATCGACCAGTTTGTTTATCGCGAAAATGATAGTACATACTATATGTATTATGGTGGTTGGGGGCATTGTAACATGGTGAAACTGAGCAACGACTTTAAGTCTATTGTTCCTTTTGAGGATGGTACAATGTTCAAGGAGGTTACTCCGAAAAATTATGTCGAAGGGCCTTTTATGTTCAAGAAAAACGGAAAATATTACTTTATGTGGAGCGAGGGTGGATGGACCGGTCCCAACTATTCTGTTGCTTATGCTATTGCCGATTCTCCTTTCGGCCCCTTTGAACGTGAGGCAAAAATTTTGCAGCAGGACTCGACTGTTGCACGTGGCGCCGGTCACCATTCGGTAATTATCAAGCCCGAGACAGATGAGTATTATATTGTCTATCATCGTCGTCCTTTGGGCGAGACTAACGGTAATTATCGCGTTACTTGCATCGACAGGATGACTTTTGACAAAGATGGTCGCATTAATCCTGTGAGAATGACTTTCGAGGGTGTAGAGCCTTCATTAATAAAAAAATAATTGTGTAATATGAAAAAGTTTTTATTACTCTTTTCGCTGCTTGCTGTTACGGTTGTGGCAAGTGCCGAGAATTATCTTATTTCAACGGCAAAAACATCGTTGCTTGTGACTGCAGTCGAGGGTGAACGTCCCAAATATCAGTATTATGGTTCGCGTATTGAGCAGGCCGATGTTCAAGGTATTTTCGATGCAGGCCTTGCGCTGAACGTAGAAAGTTATCCTGCATTTGGATTAAAGACTGCAAATGAAAAGGCCATTGCTGTGATGCACAATGATGGAAACATGACACTCGACCTTGCTGTCAGCGGTGTGCGACAATTCTCGGCCGAGGATGGCGATGTTACTGAAATTACAATGAAGGACAAGGTCTATCCTTTCATCGTAAAGCAACTGTTCAAGGCGTATAAGGGTACTGATATTATAAGTACTTGTGTCGAGATTGAGAATGCCGGCAAAAAGCCTGTTACTCTCTATCGTTTCGCCTCGGCATTCTTCCCTTTGCAGCGTGGTGATAACTGGATGACACATTTTCATGGTTTCTGGGGCTCGGAGCATACTATGGCCGAGGAACAGCTTACCAACGGACAAAAGACAATATCCAACAAGGATGGAATGTGTAACACCGAGCAGGACAATCCCTCGTTCCTTCTCTCGATGGATGGAAAACCGGGCGAGGAGCATGGTCGCGTGTTTGCAGGAACTCTTGCGTGGACAGGTAATTATCTTATAAAGGTTATTGCATCAAATACTGCTCTTTCTGTAAGTGCGGGCATAAACGAAGAGACATCTTTCTATAAACTCGAAAAGAATGAGACATTTGTAACACCCGAGTTTTGCATGACTTACAGCACAACAGGTAAAGGAGGCGTGAGCCGTGCGTTCCACCGTTGGGCACGCAAGTACAAACTGTGGGAGGGCGACGTTGCCGAGGATATTCTCCTTAACAGTTGGGAGGGTGTCTATTTTAATGTGAACCAACAGGAAATGGATAATATGATGAAGGAGTTCTCGGCTATCGGTGGTGAGCTTTTTGTCATGGACGACGGTTGGTTCGGCGATAAATATCCCCGTAACAACGGCTCTTCGTCGTTGGGCGACTGGATGGTGTGCAAAGAGAAACTTCCCGAGGGTATCGGTGGCCTTATTGCATCGGCAAAGAAACACAATATAAAATTCGGTATCTGGATTGAGCCCGAGAGTTCAAATACAAAGAGCGAACTGTTCGAGAATAAGCCTAAATGGATTCTTCGCGTGGACAATCGTCCTGTATCCACAGGTCGCGGTGGTACGCAGGTTATTCTTGACCTCTCCAACCCCGAGGTGCAGGATTTTGTCTTTGGCGTTGTAGATTCTTTGATGACCAACTTCCCCGAAATTAAATATATGAAATGGGATGCTAACTGCTCGGTTCAGGATTATGGTTCGTACTATTTGCCCAAAGACAAGCAGTCGCACATTTACATTGAGTATCATCGTGGATTGCGCAAGGTTTGTGAGCGCATACGTGCAAAATATCCCAAGCTTGTG
>CAZXIQ010000232.1:0-3369 GCA_964640785.1 uncultured Bacteroidaceae bacterium
ATTTTGATACGGTTATTCAAGATGTATTCCTTGGTCCTATCCCCTACATGACCGAGCGTGGTACCTTCATCATAAACGGTGCCGAGCGCGTTGTAGTTTCGCAGTTGCATCGTTCTCCCGGTGTATTTTTCGGACAGAGCGTGCATGCAAACGGTACACCTCTCTATTCTGCACGTATAATTCCTTTCAAAGGCTCATGGATAGAGTTTGCAACTGACATAAATAATGTCATGTATGCTTACATCGACCGTAAGAAGAAGTTACCTGTAACAACACTTTTGCGCGCCATTGGCTTTGAGACAGATAAAGATATTCTTGAGATATTCGACCTTGCCGAAGAGATTAAAGTTAATAAAGCTAATCTCAAGAAGGCGATAGGCCGCAAGATGGCAGGTCGTGTGGTAAAAACCAAACTCGAGGATTTTGTTGACCCCGATACAGGTGAAGTTGTTTCTATCGAGCGTAGCGAAGTTGTCGTTGAGCGCGAAACAATTCTTGATGCAGACATCATTGAGCGCATCCTCGATAGTGGGGTTGAACGTATTTTGATGCACAAAGAGCAGGGTGACAATCCCGACTCTTTGGATTGCTCTCTTATATTCAATACATTAGACAAAGATACAAGTAACTCCGAGAAAGAGGCTGTATATTACATCTTCAGACAGTTGCGTAATGCTGACCCTGCTGACGATGCAAGTGCACGTGAGGTTATCAACAATCTGTTCTTCTCGGAAAAACGTTACGACTTAGGAGATGTCGGCCGTTACCGTATTAACCGTAAGCTCGGTCTTACAACAGATATGTCGGTAAGAGTGCTGACAAAAGAGGACATAATCGAAATTATCAAGTATCTGATAGGTCTTGTAAACTCAAAGGCTGTGGTAGATGACATCGACCACTTGAGCAACCGTCGCGTACGTACGGTGGGCGAGCAGTTGTCGAACCAATTTGCTGTCGGTCTTGCACGTATGGCACGTACAATTCGTGAGCGTATGAATGTGCGCGACAATGAGGTGTTTACTCCTACCGACCTTATCAATGCAAAAACCGTGTCGGCAGTTATCAATACAGTCTTTGGTACCAATGCTTTGTCTCAGTTCATGGACCAGACAAACCCTCTTGCCGAAATTACACACAAACGTCGTCTTTCGGCACTTGGTCCCGGTGGTCTTTCACGTGACCGCGCAGGTTTCGAGGTTCGTGACGTACACTATACACACTACGGTCGTCTCTGTCCCATTGAGACACCCGAGGGTCCCAACATCGGACTTATCTCCTCGTTGTGTATATATGCCAAGATAAACGAATTGGGCTTTATTGTTACTCCTTATAGAAAGGTTGCCGACGGTGTTGTTGATATTAACAACAATAATGTCGTTTATCTTACAGCCGAGGAAGAGGAGAATAAGATAATTGCACAGGGTAATGCTCCTCTTGACGATAATGGCAAATTCATACGTACAAAGGTAAAATCGCGTCAGGATGCCGACTATCCTGTTGTTGAGCCCGGAAGAGTGGACTTGATGGATGTGTCACCCCAGCAGATTGCATCTATCGCAGCATCGCTCATTCCTTTCCTTGAGCACGATGATGCCAACCGTGCATTGATGGGTTCGAACATGATGCGTCAGGCAGTTCCCTTGCTCACAACCGAAGCTCCCATTGTGGGAACAGGTATTGAGAAACAGCTTGCCGAGGATTCGCGCACACAGATTGTTGCCGAAGGTGACGGTGTAGTTGAATTTGTCGATGCTACCAAAATTAGAATAAAATATAACCGTACAGAAGAAGAGGAATTTGTAAGTTTCGACCCTGCATGGAAAGAGTACATTATTCCTAAATTCCGCCGTACGAACCAAAATATGACAATAGACTTGAGACCTATTTGCGAAAAAGGTCAGATAGTCAAAGCCGGTGACATTCTCACTGAGGGTTATTCTACCCAAGCAGGCGAGCTTGCTCTCGGAAAAAACCTTCTTGTTGCATACATGCCTTGGAAGGGATACAACTACGAGGATGCCATCGTTCTTAACGAGAAAGTTGTTCGTGACGATGTTCTTACATCAGTTCACGTGGACGAGCTTTCGCTCGAGGTGCGCGAGACGAAACGAGGAATGGAAGAGTTTACATACGACATTCCCAACGTCAGCGAGGATGCAACAAAAGACCTCGACAAGAACGGTATTATCCGTGTCGGTGCTTATGTTAAGCCCGGCGATATTATTATCGGTAAGATTACTCCGAAAGGAGAGTCTGACCCCTCGCCCGAAGAGAAACTTCTTCGCGCAATCTTCGGTGACAAGGCCGGCGACGTAAAAGATGCATCGTTGAAAGCGTCTCCCTCTTTGCAGGGCGTTGTAATAGGCCGTCGTCTCTTCCAGCGTGCCGAAAAGTCACGTTCGGCAAAATTGGCCGACAAAGCCAAACTGCCCAAAATAGACGACGAATTCATGGAGAAGGTAGGCGAGCTGAAGGATATACTTGTTGATAAGCTTATAAAGCTCATCGGCGGTCGTGTTTCACAAGGCGTTAAAGACTTTATGGGTACCGAGGTTATTGCCAAAGGTGCGAAGTTTACAAAGCACGACCTTGAGAATCTTGACTTTACAGCTATTCAGCTTAGCAAGTGGACAGCCGATGCGCACACAAACGAACTTATACGTACACTTATCATAAACTTCCTGCACAAGTACAAAGAGTACGATGCACAGGTTAAACGTGAGAAATTTGCCTTGACCATCGGCGACGAGCTTCCTTCAGGAACAATGAAGATGGCAAAGGTATATATTGCCAAGAAACGTAAGATAGGTGTAGGAGACAAAATGGCGGGACGTCACGGTAACAAAGGTATTGTGTCGCGCGTAGTACGTCAAGAAGACATGCCTTTCCTTGCCGACGGTACTCCTGTCGATATTATTCTTAACCCGCTTGGCGTGCCCTCGCGTATGAACATCGGACAGATATTCGAGACAGTTCTCGGACGTGCCGGAAAAGAGCTTGGCGTGAAATTTGCAACACCCATCTTCGACGGAGCAACCCTCGACGACCTCTGTACATGGACAGACAAAGCAGGTCTTCCCCGTTTCGGCAAGACCTATCTCTACGACGGTGGAACAGGTGAGCAGTTCGACCAGCCTGCAACGGTAGGTGTCAGCTACATGCTTAAACTCGGTCACATGGTTGAGGATAAGATGCACGCTCGTTCAATCGGTCCTTACTCACTTATTACCCAGCAGCCGCTTGGTGGTAAGGCTCAATTCGGAGGTCAGCGTTTCGGAGAGATGGAGGTTTGGGCACTCGAGGCATTCGGCGCAGCTCACATCCTTCAAGAGATTCTCACCATTAAGTCTGACGATGTTGTGGGTCGTT
>CAZXIQ010000233.1:0-3333 GCA_964640785.1 uncultured Bacteroidaceae bacterium
GAACTTAGACGTTTGATAGCGTCGTTCAGAGCTAAAGGAAAAGAGTTTGACAATATATTGAAGATGGGGCGCACGCAGTTGCAAGATGCAGTTCCTATGACTCTTGGTCAAGAGTTTGAGGCTTTTGCTTCTACGTTGGAAGAAGAGGTTGAGCGCCTTAACGAAATGGCGCGTCTTTTCCTTGAAGTAAACATGGGTGCAACGGCTATTGGTACAGGTATCAACACCGAGCCGGGGTATTCCGAGGCATGCGTTACGGCGTTGCGTATTATTTCCGGTAAAGAGTTTGTTCTTGCGGGTAATCTCGTAGAGGCTACTCCCGACGCCGGTTCATCGGTGATGTATTCGTCGGCATTGAAACGTTTGGCGGTAAAACTTTCAAAAATATGTAACGACCTTAGATTGTTGTCAAGTGGTCCCAGATGTGGATTGAATGAAATAAACCTGCCTCCTATGCAGCCGGGCTCAAGCATAATGCCGGGTAAGGTTAATCCTGTTATCCCTGAGGTTGTGAACCAGATTTGTTTCCGTGTGATTGGTAACGACCTTACTGTTACATTTGCTGCCGAGGCGGGTCAGTTGCAACTGAATGTGATGGAACCGGTGATTGTTCACGCAATGATTTCTTCGATACGTATGTTGCTTAAGGGTATGGCACGATTGAGAATTTTGTGTGTCGATGGAATTACTGCCAATGAGGGACATTGCCGCGAGCTTGTTATGGGCAGCATAGGTATTGTTACAGCTTTGAACCCGACATTGGGATATGAAAATTCTGCTCGTATTGCGAAACGTGCTTTAAAAGAGAACAGGAGTGTGTATGACCTTGTACTCGAAGAGGGGCTTTTGACAAAAGATGAGCTTGACGAATTATTACGTCCTGAACTGATGATAATGCCACATAAGTTTTATACGAAATAGTTTTTAGCATATATTTTACTCAAGGTTACATGGCTTTTATGGCTATGTAACCTTTTTTGCGCTGTTTCAATTCGATTTTTTTGCTTTTGTGGCCTGTATGTCGCTGCTTTTTTGTATTTTTGCACTAAAATGGAAATATTATGGACAAAAGACAGGTGATGCGAATGTTTTTTGTGTTGTTCCTGTCCCTGTTTCCATTGTATTATATGAGAATTACATTTATATGAAAAAGATAAGAAATTTTTGTATTATTGCTCACATAGACCACGGTAAGTCTACGTTGGCCGACCGTCTGCTTGAGACTACACAGACTATAAAAGTTACTGAAGGGCAGATGCTCGACAATATGGACTTGGAACGTGAGAGGGGTATTACCATTAAAAGTCATGCCATACAGATGGAGTATGTTTATAAGGGCGAGGCTTATACGCTTAATCTTATTGATACTCCGGGACACGTGGACTTTTCGTATGAGGTGTCACGCTCAATAGCTGCATGCGAGGGCGCTCTTTTGGTGGTAGATGCAACGCAAGGTGTTCAGGCACAGACAATTTCCAACCTTTATATGGCTTTTGATCAAGGTTTGGAAATTATTCCCGTTATAAATAAATGCGACATGGCAAATGCTATGCCCGAGGAGGTTAAAGACGAAATTGTAGACCTTTTGGGGTGTGACAGAGATGATATTCTCCTTGCATCGGGAAAGACAGGTATGGGTGTCGAGGAGTTGCTCGAGGCTATCGTCGAGCGTATTCCCGCTCCTGAAGGTGATGAAGAGGCTCCTTTGCAGGCCTTGATTTTCGACTCGGTATTTAACTCTTTTCGCGGTATAATTGCCTATTTTAAAGTGGTGAACGGTGTTATCCGTTCGGGAGATAAGGTAAAATTCTTTAATACAGGTAAGGAGTATGTGGCCGATGAGGTAGGTGTGTTGAAGATGGACATGATGCCTTGTAAAGAGTTGCGTACGGGTGACGTTGGATATATAATTTCTGGAATTAAGACGTCGCGCGAGGTAAAAGTAGGTGATACGATTACCCATATTTCAAGACCGTGCGACAAAGCCATTGCCGGCTTTGAAGAGGTTAAGCCTATGGTCTTTGCCGGTGTTTACCCGATAGATGCCGAAGATTATGAGGACTTGCGTGCGTCGTTGGAAAAATTGCAGCTTAACGATGCCTCGCTGACCTTTCAACCGGAATCGTCGGCAGCGTTGGGCTTTGGTTTCCGATGCGGATTCTTGGGCTTGTTGCACATGGAAATTGTTCAAGAGCGTCTTGACCGCGAATTTGACATGAGTGTAATTACTACCGTGCCTAACGTTTCGTATATGGTATATGACAAGCAGGGCGAGGTGCAAGAGGTGCATAATCCCGGTGGAATGCCCGACCAGACGCTTATAGACCATATTGAGGAACCTTATATAAATGCAAGTATAATTACACGTGCCGAGTATATTGGCCCCATAATGACACTGTGCCTTTCCAAACGCGGTGAGTTGCAGAAACAGGAATTTATAACAGGTAATCGTGTCGATATTCGTTTCTTGTTGCCGCTTGGCGAAATTGTGATAGATTTTTATGATAAGTTGAAGAGTATATCCAAAGGTTACGCATCGTTTGACTATCACCCGGCGGGTTTCAGACCATCGAAATTGATAAAACTCGATATTCTGCTCAATGGCGAGCCGGTGGATGCTCTCTCTACATTGACACACGTGGATAATGCTTATGGTCTTGGACGACAGATGTGTGAAAAACTTAGGGATTTAATCCCCAGACAACAGTTTGACATTGCGTTGCAAGCAGCGATAGGTACAAAAATCATTGCACGTGAGACAATAAAGCAGGTGCGTAAGGATGTAACTGCAAAATGTTACGGAGGTGACGTCTCACGTAAGCGTAAATTGCTCGAGAAACAGAAGAAGGGTAAGAAACGCATGAAACAGATTGGAAATGTTGAGGTGCCTCAGAAAGCATTCCTCGCAGTACTTAAATTGGATTAAAAAGATAGGAATATGGGATTTTTCAGTTTTTTCTCAAAAGATAAAAAAGAGGTTCTTGACAAGGGATTGTCAAAGACAAAAGAGAGTTTTTTTGGTAAAATAGCGCGTGCCATTGCCGGAAAAACAACCATTGACGACGAGGTTCTCGACAATCTTGAGGAGATTCTTGTAACATCTGACGTTGGCGTTGATACAACATTAAAAATAGTTGAGCGTGTACAGAAAAGAGTTGCTCGTGATAAATTCATGACAACTAACGAATTGAACACTCTGCTTAAAGATGAAATTGCCGAACTGCTCATAGAAAATAACTCCGAGGATTGCATGGGATTCGACCTTCCAACAGCCCCCGGCAAACCCTATGTGATTATGGTTGTCGGTGTCAATGGTGTTGGAAAGACTACAAC
>CAZXIQ010000234.1:0-3321 GCA_964640785.1 uncultured Bacteroidaceae bacterium
CGCATCTATGCACTGCTCGGCTAACACAAACGAGAAGGGCGAGACAGCGGTATTCTTCGGCCTCAGCGGCACAGGTAAGACTACTTTGAGTACAGACCCCAAACGTATGCTTATCGGTGACGACGAGCACGGCTGGGACGACGAGTGCGTGTTTAACTTCGAGGGCGGTTGCTACGCTAAGGTTATCAACCTCGACAAAGAGAGCGAGCCCGACATCTACAACGCTATCCGTCGCGATGCACTCCTTGAGAACGTTACAGTTGCCGAGGATGGCAAAATCAACTTCGCAGACAAGAGCGTAACAGAGAACACACGTGTTTCTTACCCCATCAACCACATTGAGAACATCGTTAAGCCCGTTTCTAAGGCTCCCGCAGCTAAGAAGGTAATTTTCTTGTCAGCTGACGCATTCGGTGTACTTCCTCCCGTATCTATTCTTACACCCGAGCAGACACAGTACTACTTCCTCTCTGGCTTTACAGCTAAATTGGCAGGTACAGAGCGTGGTATCACAGAGCCCACTCCCACATTCTCGGCTTGCTTCGGCGCAGCATTCTTGAGCCTCCACCCCACAAAATATGGTGAGGAATTGGTTAAGAAGATGGAAATGAACGGTGCTAAGGCTTACCTCGTGAACACAGGTTGGAACGGTACAGGCAAACGTATCTCTATCAAGGATACACGTGGTATTATCGACGCTATCCTCGATGGCTCTATCGACAATGCTCCTACAAAGACTATTCCTTACTTCGACTTTGTAGTTCCCACAGAATTGCCCGGCGTTGATACAAACATCCTCGACCCCCGCGACACTTACGAGTGCTCTTGCCAGTGGGAAGAGAAAGCAAAAGACCTCGCAGGCCGTTTCATCAAGAACTTTACAAAGTACACAGGCAACGATGCCGGCAAGGCTTTGGTAGAGGCCGGTCCCAAACTCTAATTGAATTTAACTTATTCAATATAAAAAAAATGTACCGCTCGTATGGGTGGTACATTTTTTTGTATCAACATCTCTGATAAATACCCGATTTTATATACCTTTGAACAAATTCAAAAATCGAAGTATAAACAATGGATAAAGAGACCTTGAAATTCATCGCCGAGCACCGCAACGACGATGTGCGTAAACTCGCACTTCAAGCCTCGCGCTACCCCAACATTGATATGCGCGAGGCGGTCACGCAGATAGAGGGGTGGCAACATGCTTGCACAAAGCTACCCGAATGGGCTGCGACAGAAGGCATTTTATACCCGCCACGCATATCCATGGAGCAGTGTTCATCGTCGGCAACTGCCCTGTACAAGGCCTCACTGATGCAAGGAAAAACCTTTGCCGACCTTACCGGCGGCTTTGGCATAGATTGCAGCTACATTTCCAAAAAATTCGACAAAGTATTTTATGTGGAGCGCAACGAGCATCTATGTTCGGTTGCCAAGCACAACTTTTCCTTGCTGGGTTTAGGACACATTGAAATTATCAACGGGAACAGCGAGGAGGTGTTGCCGACATTGCCTTCGTGCGACTGGATATTTCTTGACCCTGCCCGTCGCGACGGAGCGGGGAAAAAGGTTGTCGCCCTTGCCGATTGCGAGCCGGACGTTACCACCCTTCGCGAGCAACTGTTACAAAAGACACGTCGGGTGATGGTAAAATGCTCGCCTATGCTCGATATTATCGCCGCCTGCCGACAGCTTTGCTGTGTAACCGATGTTCATGTGGTGGCAGTGAACAACGAATGCAAGGAACTGCTTTTTATCCTTTCGGCAGATGCAGCCGATGCTCCGCACGTGCATTGCGTAAACTTCTCAAACGGCACCACACAAACATTCTCATTTTCTATGGCCGAAAATCCCGAGGCGGGCTATGCTGCCGAGGTAGGAGCTTATCTTTACGAGCCAAATGCAGCCATACAAAAAGCAGGCTGCCCCTCGTCACTTGCAACTGAATATGGAGTGCAGAAACTTCACCGCAACAGCAACCTTTACACCTCGAACAACCTTGCAGCAGAGTTTCCCGGACGTAGATTCAAGGTAACAAGCATTGCCGGCTTTTCAAAGAACGAGCTTAAAGCCCTGCTCGGAGACCTGAAAAAAGCCAACCTTACGGTGCGCAACTTCCCCGAAAAGGTACAGCAGTTGCGCAAGCGTCTGAAGCTTGCCGATGGTGGCGATGTATATCTTTTTGCCACCACACTTGCCGACGGCAGCAAGGTGCTTGTAAGGTGCGAAAAGGGGTAAATAACCTTATATCAAAAATGTATATACTAAAAAATGGTATAAAATAAAAGCATAATCCTAATTTTATAATCTTTCGAAGAACAATATTCTCCATAAAAGAGCATTAGTCGTTAAAAATGTTTATCTTTGCAACGTTCATGGGAGAAATCCATGAACAGATGTAAAAGCATTTTGTAAAAGTCTGTATCTTGAAATTCGCCAAATTTTAACCGAAGACTTAAGCGACTAATGCTCATTCTGTATGTATGCAAGCTACCCGAGTGTAGTTATTGTATATGTGATGGCGTGGGAATATTGTTTCTTCTATGTTCATTCGGTAAGGCGTTTGGCGATGCCTAAGATACGTGAATATAAGTAACAAGTCTCGCGCCTTTTTGCGTCTAACGGCTTGTAACATTATGACGTTGCCGAATATGAGCGAAAATTACAGCAACATATACATAGGTAAAATTATTCAGGCCAAAGTAAAAGAACGTGGTATTGGATATGCCGAATTTGCACGCAGGATAAATTGTGCCCGTACATCTATTTACAACCTGTTTAACAGTAAAAGTATCGATGTGGAGCGCCTGCTTCACATATCCGAAGTCCTAGAATTTGACTTTATAAGTGAGGTCTATAAGAAAAAGCCTTTTGCTCGTTCCGACGAATATCCATCAATCAACCTTGTATTTAAAAATGGAATTATAGATTTTTCGCATCTGCCAAGAAAACTACTGTTTATTATTAAAGAACAGATAGAAAATGAATTGTAAATAATGATTTCGCCAAAAGAATAATCTTCTACATCTATTTTCTGAACCCTTTTTGTGTGTCGTTCTTTTAGACGTTTGCGTCCGCTTTATCGACGCGTGAAAATAATTTTTAAATATTATTTAATATACTTTTGCAAAAACATATTTTAATAAGAATGAAAAGAAATACATTATTTATTTTATTGTCATTATTTTTTGCTTTACAAGGGGCAAATGCACAAAAAGTAGATTATTCGGTAGTATCTGTACCCGAGGAGACAGGAATTGATTTCTTGCAGGTTTCAACAGCCAACGATTATGTATGTATGCCAATGGTAAAACGCAGTGC
>CAZXIQ010000235.1:0-3321 GCA_964640785.1 uncultured Bacteroidaceae bacterium
GCTTGACATTATCCATGCAGAACCGGCTGTTCCGTAAATATAGGTTACTGCGTAAGCCACAGGAATGATATTTATGTAATTTTGTTTGTCGGCAGCCGAAATTGCAAGGCCGTTTATAGTGTCGTCGGCCACTCCTATAACAGCACTTATTGTTTGTGCTCCCGAGAGCAAGCCTGCTGCCTCGCCTACATTATAGCCCATGATGAGTGCTGTTACCCATGTTATTACAAGGATCAACGCACACATTACAACCGCAAAATATACTTGCGGAAGTCCATCTTTTTTAAGCCCTCTGAAAAACTGCGGCCCTACTTTGTAACCTATTGCAAAGAGAAACAACAGAAAGGCTGTGGGCTTAAGAGTGCTGCCGATAGGAATTTTTAACTGCCCTATGACCACTCCCACAAGTAATACACTTGTAACCATTCCTAAACTGAATCCTTTTATGCGTATGCGACCAATGAATGCTCCCAATCCGAGTGTCAGAAATATTGCAATTTCGGGATGTGAGCGTAATACGTTAATGAACCATTCCATATAAATTCTTTTTTCTATGGATAACGATGATGAGACTTTTTTGTTTATTACTTTAAGAATTTTGTATCATTATTGTTCTATAAATGTTTCATCTGCCGGAAAAACTTACTTCACAAAAAACAACATCGGTACAAAAGAATCGCAATTTGTTGTGAAAGAATTGTACTGTAAATATGCATTACTTAAAAAAAAGTGCCTATGGATAAATTCCATAGACACCTTTTGAATTTGCTTGAATTTCAATAATTTATTCTATAATGTCTCGTATTAATATAAGGTCGTTAATAGAGACGCCTTTTGCGAGTAATACTTTTTTGTCACCAAAAAGATTGGACGAGAATTCATCGCTATCTTTGCATAGGGTGGCTGCTTTTCTATAAAATTCTATTGCTGCACTATTGTTACCTCTTACAAATTCTACGTGTCCGGCATTTAACCAATCCTGCATATTGCGTTTGGGTGATGCGTGCAGACGCGAGTAGTATTCAGCTGCTTGTTCGTATTTTCCTACCATGAATGAACACCATGCTATCGCACGCCACGAGCGAACTGAGTCGGGCTCTAAATATTCTACTTTGAAGAAACGGGTAAAGGCCTCGTCGTATCTTTTTAGTGCAACAAGGCATTCGCCTGTTTGTAGAAGAATGGCGCGGTTGTCGGGTGCAAGTTGTTCGGCTTGAAGATAGTAGGGCAGGGCGCTCTTGGGGTCGCGACGCAT
This sequence comes from uncultured Bacteroidaceae bacterium, assembly GCA_964640785.1. Taxonomy (GTDB): domain Bacteria; phylum Bacteroidota; class Bacteroidia; order Bacteroidales; family Bacteroidaceae; genus HGM04593. The sequence goes on from CAZXIQ010000235.1 coordinate 1,256, forward strand.
ACGGTGGCACTGGGCTGTGTGGCGTATTGTCCACAGGGTATCGGGCTTGATAATGTCTGCTTTGTTATAATATTTTATTGCAGCATCGTATTCGTCGGTTTTTTGTTTGCAATAGCCCATTTCTTGGTAGAATTGTGCGTCGCATACATTTGTTGCCTTCATATTTTCCAAACTGTTGCCTATTTCGGATGCCTCGGCGTAATATTCTTTCTGCAATAGGTATCTGAAAATACGTAACTTGCTTTGAGGATTTTTAAAGATGGTGTATGAGTGTTCCTCATTGAGCATGTTGAGCGAGAGTGTGAAGGGGTCGGTAAACTCTTTTTTAAAGTTAGAGAGTTTAAAGAAACGGTAGAGGTCTTGTATGTATTGATTGCTTTGCAGTTCTTCTTCGACCTTGCGGGGGATTGATGGATGTTCGGTGTCGGGGTTGCCAATATCTTCTGCATTGGGGCCGCCAAGCTGTCCGATGAGCATGTTTCGTTGCTCTTCGGGTACCTGTTGAAGAGTGAAACTGAAGGAATATTTGTCGCTGTTGCAAAAGAATTTTGAGGCAAAAAGCGTCTTTAAAAGATTTGTTTTGTTTGTGTCGGCTGTGTGGGGTATTATTCCGGTTACAGCGGAGTTGTCAAGGTCGAAGGGACGGAACCAATTTGGCATTTCGTTGAAGAAGGGATAGTGCTTGAGTTGTGAGAATGTACTCATGTAAACATCGGCGCCTTCTGTCTGCCATTGTGCCATTTCGTCGAGTTTGTTCTTTATCCCGTCGTCGTCGAGCCATGCTTGCCATTCGGGATTTTTGTCATCCTGCTCAAGTTCCTTGTCGAGGTCGAGACCCAATTTTGCATTGCGGATGCCGGGGTTCTTGAGCATGGCGGGTATTATTTCTTCGCGCATTTTGCGGTCGATTTTTTGCGTTTCGCGTGTGCGCAGTATTTGTAGCTGTATGATTAACATACGACTCTCAAAGTCGGGTGTGTCGCATAGTTGGTCTATGCTTGCTTTCAGCTCGGGATAGTGCTCTATGCGATAATTGTTTATAAATGTAGTGATGAACAGTCCCACAAGCGCACGTTGCGATATTGCTGTCTCTTCGTGTGTAGATGCCTCGCACAAGAATATGGCTTTCATCTGGTCGAATATTTTAAGCAGGCTTATGGTTATGGCGCTTATTAACATTGCTCTGTCGTTGCTATCAACCTCAATGTCGTTGAGTATTTCTCGGGCTTCGCTACGCTGTTTTTTGCTCCACGAGCCTTCGCTCCATAGTTGCATGAATAGCTCTGCGCTGTCTTGTTCGTGACGTTTGGAAAGTTCTTTAATCTTTTCTTCGTTGCCGGGCATTAATTGCATCATTGCCTTGTTTATGGAATGTTCGCGCAATTTATTATGGTAACTGCTTATTGTCGATTCGCCTTTATATTTTCTGCGCATTTGGGAATAGACGCTCATGGAACTTTCGGCAAGGCGTGAAATTGCAATTTCGTCGTTAAGAAGATAGGCTTTACCTATAAGTTTGTTGTGCAAATGTGAGCGATTGGGGTCGGGCATGCCTTTGCACATATATTCGAGCATGTAATTGTATGCAGTCGTTACCTCGGAGTAGCGTGTGCGAAGTTCCCAACTGTTTAGGTTGTCAATCTCTTCGCCCATTTGTTCGAGTGCGGGTTTCAAGCGTTTTTCGCGCAACAACATATTTACTTTACGTTGTATTTCGTTTATACGTTTCTCTTCCATATAGTTTATGACTGCTTTCAATTTATATATAAACAGCGCGGTACCCCGCGCTGTTTATACTTATTGTTTATTACATCGTGCGGAATACCGCACTTGATAGTATCAAAAAAATGTGGCTTATTCGCCTTTGATTGCTGCTACTCCGGGGAGTACTTTGCCTTCGATTGCCTCCAAGAGAGCGCCACCACCTGTTGAGATGTATGATACTTTGTCGGCCATTCCGAATTTGTTGATACATGCTACCGAGTCGCCACCACCAATGAGCGAGAATGCTCCTTCGGCTGTTGCTTTTGCAATAGCTTCGGCAATGGCACGTGAACCTGCTGTGA
>CAZXIQ010000236.1:0-3279 GCA_964640785.1 uncultured Bacteroidaceae bacterium
GTCTGTTGTTGGGCGTGCTTTGAAGTTGCGTGGTATGTCAAAGTGGCGTGCCTTATATTTTCCGCTTACTATTCGCATAATAAAAGTGTTTGCAGGTCAAATGGTATATTTTCTATTTTGTTAAGCAGGTTCGAACGGAATTGTTCGCGTGGGTTAATGCGTTTGATGTTGCGTATGAATTTTTTTGCATTCATTTCCATTGCATCTGCTTGGTTATCGCCACATATGAGCAGTGTGTCCTCTAATTGCGAAAATTTCAGCTCGTTCCAAATGCATAGCAGATAGTAAAGTTGGTCTTCGGTCTTTTCGCCACAGAATCCGTTCATCAGTCTTGGGCGTTCATCTTCCATTGCTATCAACAGCGATTTTCCATTATGCAGATAGGCTGTGAGGTGTTTTTTCTCGCTGCGCGGGTAACGGGTGAGAAAGCCTAAGATTATGCTTACGGGCGAGTAATAGTTTATTTCTCCTATTTCGCACAGGCGCTCGTGTAGTTCTTCATCTATGGCGAAAAGTATAGTGAGATTGTGGGCGCTCAACCTGTTCGATAGAATCTTAAGGTTTTTTCCTGATGTAGGGAAACAACTGTTGTATATTGTTGTGTACTCGTCGCTGTTGTCGTAATCCGAAGGGATTGTTGTAAACTCTGTTGTTGCAACAATTACCTGTATGTTGCTATACTTTTGCATTTCCAACTTGCTCTCTTCCCATGCAGTTTCAAAATTGGCACTAAGTGACGTTGTTTCGTCACACTCGTGGTAGCTATACTTTACCGAGTCGGGATTCTGTGGAAGGTAAGTGCAAAAACAAAATCCATCCGTACTTATACGGATGGATAGTGTAGGGGATAACTGTGTCGTCTCCTTATTCATTTATATACGATTATTCCCAGTTTCCTGCGTTGTTGTTGGGCATCTCTACGTCACCGACTTTAAGACCACAGTAGCGATCCATCTTCTTCATGTCGCTGATGAGGTTTTTAAGCTCTTGGTCGTTTACGCCTGTAAGATACACTTCATAGGGGGTACGTGCCTCGAAAAGATACTGAGGACTGCCGGCTTTTGTTGTATCTACGCTTGTGGCAACTTCGAATCTTGCGCCGTTACCGAAAGGTACGAATGCCAATGAGTCAATCTGGTAGCCTTTGGGGTAGATAGTGTCGAGAAGTGCAATCCATGATGTGTCGCGACGGAAGTTTGTGAGACCTTCTTTCTCAACCTCTTTCCAATTGTTTGTCTTTTTTGCTTTTTCAATTATTTCCATTGCTTTTTTCTCGGTAAGACCACGCTCAAGCTGTTCGTCGTTCAATTCACCCTCTTTAAGTATGACGGGCATTTGTGCAGTCTTTACAAAATTGATAAGACTGTCAAGATTGTCTGAGTAACCGGCTTTTGTAATGTTGCGATACTCAACTTGGGCTGTACGAATGTCGATAAGGCGTGCGATAATTGCTTTTTCGCGGAAACTGCGTTCCTCGGCAAACTCAATGGGACCCATAATGCTACGGTAGCAAATGTAGCCAAGACCGATGATTGTTACAAGAAGTAACAGATTTAAACCTTTTTTCATTGTTCCTATATTTTATTTATGTATTTTCGTAGCGCAAAAATATAACAAAAAAACGGAATAGCCGTTTTATTGTGCATTTTTTATTAAATAAAAGTGATAAATAAATATTTAGCTACGCAAATTAAGGCAAATTTTCCGTTCCATCCAACTGTTGAGCAGGAAAATTCTTTAGAAATGTTGTCGAATTTTATATTTTCTTCGGACGACAGGGCTGTTTTTATGCTTTGTGGTTATGCGGGAACAGGAAAGACAACTTTAATTTCGGCACTTGTGCGCACACTTGTGCAGTTGCAACGTCGTGTGGTGTTGTTGGCTCCCACCGGTCGTGCGGCAAAAGTTTTTTCCACCTATTCGGGTAAAGGGGCTTATACTATCCACAAATGTATTTACAGACAAAAGTCAATACTCAACAGTAATGTTTTTACTCTCTCGCACAATAATTTGCGCAATGCGCTTTTTATTGTTGATGAGGCGTCGATGATTGCTAACGGCGGCCTTTCGGGGTTCGGCTCGGGGGCTCTTCTTGACGACCTTGTCGAGTTTGTATATTCGGGCGACGGATGCAGGCTCCTGTTGTTAGGCGATACTGCGCAGTTGCCTCCTGTCGGCGAGGAACTTTCACCGGCTCTTTCGGCCGAATATTTGCGTAGCATGGGGCTTGATGTCACACGTGTTGAGCTTACTCAGGTGATGCGGCAGACAGAGGGTTCGGGTATTCTTACAAATGCTACCGTGCTCAGGAATCTTATTTCGTGTGGCGCAGGTTCCATGCCCTCTCTCAGGCTTACAGGCTTCCCTGATATTTCAATCGTCACCGGCGAGAATCTTATAGAGTGCATAGAGACAGAGTATGGTGCTGTGGGGCTCGAAGAGACAATCGTTCTTTGTCGTTCGAACAAACGTGCAAATATTTACAACGAGGGTATACGTCGTCGCATACTTTATCGCGAGGATGAACTTAATCGTGGCGACCTGTTGATGATTGTGAAGAATAATTATTATTGGCGCGAACAGGTTGGCAAAATAGATAAGTCTCTGCTCGAAAAGCTTGATTTTGTAGCTAATGGTGATATTGCCGAAATTATGCGCGTAAGCAGTGTGGAAGAGATGTATGGCTTTCGTTTCGCCGATGTTACACTCTCTTTTCCCGACTACGATTGCGAGTTTGATGTAAAGATTCTCCTCGACACACTCACAAGCGAGGCGCCTTCACTTACAAAAAGCGAGAATGAGCGTCTTTTCGAGGCTGTGTGGGAAGATTATGCCGATATTCGTGCCAAACGCAAACGTATGGAAAAATTGCGCGAGGACCCATATTACAATGCCATGCAGGTAAAATATGGTTATGCGGTTACTTGTCACAAGGCGCAAGGCGGCCAGTGGCGTACTGTTTTTCTCGACCAAGGGTACGTCTCGCCCGACGGTGTTAATAATGATTATTTCCGTTGGCTTTATACTGCTTTTACGCGTGCCACCGAAAGGCTTTATCTTGTAAATTGGCCGCCGCAATGTGCCGAATAGTTGTGTGCGGCGCCTCCTTTTTAATGTGTAGTGTGCAGTGTCTCTTCTCTAATGCAATAATCGTTGTTTTTCAGAATATTGCGGCTGTCGTCGATAAACTCCTTTAGCTTGCTTTCTGTCGCAGGCAATGGCTTTTGCGGGGGCGTTGCTGCCGGCCATATTTCAAAATTTTTTACTCCATCGCGTCCC
>CAZXIQ010000237.1:0-3269 GCA_964640785.1 uncultured Bacteroidaceae bacterium
CATTTATTTGCAAAGAAAAAAAAGAGAAACTGCGTCAAATTAAATATTTTGACGCAGTTTTTTAGATTCGCAAGAACCGACAAAATGTAAAACATTGAATTTCAATACGGAAAAAGCAAACAAAGATATTCGACCAAGTATTATTAATAATAACAAAGTCGTTTGTCAGAAATTTAAACAGTTTCTTAATTTTCGAGATAATAAGTTACGGTGGTAACAACCCTCACATGCTTGATATAAGGAGTGTTTGCATCGCTGTCGGTTATTGAAAATGTACCCTGATTGGCATTGCGTATCTTTCCGAGATTGCTGTCCGAATCTTTTGCAAATTTTTCGGCCGCACTACGAGCATTCTTTGTAGCCTCCTCTATCATTGCCGGCTTAATGTCATTAAGGGCAGTAAACTCGTACGAAACACGATACTGATAATCATCACCAACAATGGCAATACCCTGTTTCATAAGTTCGGCCTGCTGTTGCATCATTCCTCGCACAGCATCTACTTTCTTCGACGTAACAGTAATAACACTTGTCGCCTTGTAACGAAAAGCACCTTTATCGCCACTGTAACGATCGGCCTGCTGGTCATAAACAGAGGGTGGCGCCACGCTTATTTCGGCATCAGTGATACCATTATCTTTCAGGAAATTTACAATAATTGCATTTTTACGAGTTATAGTGCCATACATTTCTGCCGGGTCGTTGCCGGCCTCTTTATAAACAAGCGGCCACACAACAAGGTCGGCAGGAACATCCGTTTCGGCAAGTCCCTTGACACTAACCACACGCTCTTTCTCTATAAAATTGTCAGCTGCACCTTTTATCACAAAGCCAAAAAGCACAATGCCGGCAGCAATTATCAAAGCCTCTATTCTAAAATTCTTCATACCCGGTATTTTAAGAAACTGTTTAAATTTCTAAATCATTTTTGCAATATTCGTTATTAACACTCTAATAAACAAAAATTTGAATTTAATATTTGTTAAGGAGGTTATATTTACGTTCATCTACAATGGATAGTAATTATCATCAGGCAACATAAAACAAACACACAAAACAGAGAAAGGCATACTGTCATCACCATAGTAACAATAGAAAAGAGCCTCGGGAACACCACTCTCTGTCCGACACGCAGAAACCTCCATAGCACGCAAAGGCAGACGTTGCATGGCTCGCACACTGCCATTGTTTCCGTCGCCCTCATAATAATAGGAATAATTCACCTCCAATATAAGATTGTCAATATCAGTGACAGCCGTTGTCAGCACACGCAGACGCCAGCAAGGTGAATGTTTCCTGAAAAACCCAACTTTATCGGAATACATTGAAACGACCTTATCAACAAATCCATCGTCATAAAATGGCGAAAAAGCATTCGCCGAAGAGCAAAAAGGAGACAACAAAGAGGAACAAGTATACTTTTCGGGCACACCGTGCAGACGAAAAGGACCTATCATCATCTGCTTTTTCAGTTCGGGACGAACATCGCAAAAAGAAAATTCAAGCACACGACAAATTACCTGTCGCGAAGGAGCAACAGCATCGCAACAGCCATCAGCAACCCTTGCCTCGTTTGTACCCGAAGAGGTACACGAAACAAGAGAGAGAAAAAACGGTAAAAGAAAAACAAAAATCCGCGTCATAAACTGTTACAAATAAATATATAACAGTGAACAACGCGAATTATGAAAATGTTCTATAAAAACTTAAAGAAAGTTCTATAATTAAGGAACTGTTTACCTTTTATTCTACGGCAGTTTTTACCCTTGATTTTTGTTGCTAAGCAAACAAATACTGTCCATCTTGGATAAGAGGGACGAGAAAAACTGAAGTTTTTCGGAGGGAGTTTGAAGAAAGGTAGTGGATTTTCGAACGCCCCCGGCCTAACGGCCACCCCCGCTTATCCAAGCGGGGGAGTTATTTGCAACTGTGTGTGCTTGTAATTTTTACAGCGCTGTATTTTTTTGGAAGTAATATTTTGTAATAAGCCTCTCAATGAAAATTCTAAGCATTGGTAACTTCTTAGTTACTCGCTAAAAAACCTGAAACCCTACGGTATCAGCAACGAACTGTCGCCATAGCTCAAAAAGCGAAAATCATTGGCAAGAGCATAGTCGTAAATCCTCTTCCAATCACCATTCACAAAAGCCGACACAAGCAGCAGCAGAGTACTCTTCGGTTGATGAAAATTTGTAACAATCGCCTTTACTATTCGATATTTATAACCGGGAGCAATCATTATTCTTGTATGCGCATGAATCTTTTCGAGCCCGCGAGCCAACATATAATCGTACAAGGCACGCAACGCATCCACCGCCGGCAAAGAATACTCTTGCTCGTAAGGCGTCCACTGATTGACACACAGACTGCCAACCTCTACACTATCATCGGCAGCAACTGCGACACCTATATAATAAAGGCTCTCGATGGTGCGCACCGAGGTTGTCCCAACCGCAACAACAGAGGCATCGGCAGCAATCATGCGTGCCACAAGCTCGCGCGACACCTCAATATACTCTTCGTGCATCTCATGGTCGGCAATAAGCTCGCTCTTCACAGGCTTAAAAGTACCTGCACCCACATGCAGAGTAACCTCCCTGCAATCGACCCCACGCTGACGCATGGCATCGAACACCGCAGGGGTAAAGTGCAGACCGGCCGTAGGAGCAGCCACAGAACCTTTAACCTTGGAATACACCGTCTGATAGGTATTTTTATCGCTCTCTTCCGTCTTTCTGTTAAGATAGGGAGGAATGGGAAGTTCACCCATACTATCGAGAATATCGGCAAAAGTGACACCACCGTCCCACGAGAAACGCACCGAATTAACCGAGCCGGGAGCACTCACACGCTCGACAGAGAGAGTAACCTCGCAACCGCCAACAACAACACTTTGTGAAAGCGTGCCACCTTTCCAACGATTGGAATTTCCAACGAGACACTGCCACACACAGCTCTCAGTCTGCTGAAACACAAGAGCATAGTCACTCGGGCACTCAGGCTCTAAGCAGAAGACCTCTATCTGCGCACCCGAAGGCTTGCGGAAACGCAACCTTGCCTGTATAACCTTTGTATTATTGAAAATCATCAGACTGCCGGCAGGAATATACTCCGGCAGATTGCGAAAAACATCCTCGCTGACCACGCCTTTATTATAGACAAGCAACTTTGAACTGTCGCGCTCTTTCAACGGGTATTTCGCTATACGTTCGTCGGGCAGCGGATAATCGTACTCCGCAATTTCTATATTTTTTACGCTCTCAATCATT
>CAZXIQ010000238.1:0-3268 GCA_964640785.1 uncultured Bacteroidaceae bacterium
TGCGCGACAAAAGTGGGAAGCCACTGAACGACACAATTTCGGTGTATGCCGACAATGAACTTTTGCTTACAACCGCAGCCACTCACGATGGCAAAGGATATTTTATGCTCACTCCGCAGGCCGAGGCAAAATACAGGGCTGAAGTAATACAAGTAAAAAAGCAGAAAGATAAAAAAAACAAAGACGGAGTAAAGCAAGTAAAAAAGGTGTACAAATTTGAACTGCCGGCAACAGAGAGCAACGGTGCGACAATAGCAGTCAAGCAAGATGGCGACAGCATAAGATTCGCAGTAAAAAGCAATCTTTCAGCACAACCGACAGGTATTGTGGTTCTTAACCGCAACCTTGCGTATGTGTACAAGAAAAACATCAACACCCTTGCAATGCACCGCGACAAGCTGCGCGAGGGAGTGAATCGCTGTCTGTTGCTCACAGCCGACGGCACACCCCTAAGCGAACGAATGTTCTTTGTGAAACACTCCTCGCCACAAGAGGGCGACATTGTACCCGTCAAGCTAAAAGCCGAGATTAACGGATTTTCAGCCGAAGAGAAACAATTTTTCAAGCCCTACCGCAAACTAACAGTAAAAATAAGCCGAGAGGATGGCTCGTCACTGCCCAAAGATGGCAGCTACTCGATAGCCGTAACCGACGAAGAGAACAGCGTAGTCACAAGCTACTCTAACAACATATACACACAAATGTTGCTCGCCTCGGAACTTAAAGGATACATTCCTGCCGCATCGCAATACTTTGCCGATGACACAGAAAATACACGTAACAACCTTGACCTTCTTATGCTCACTCACGGATGGACGTCATACGACTGGAGCATGCTTGCCGACACCGATAGCAGTTTTTCCATAAAACACCCGATAGAAAATGGCATACAACTGAACGGCTATTTTATGAAGAAGGAGAAAGTAAAGAAGTTCGGCAAGATGGGCACCTTTAAAATAGTGCCATTGGAAAATATAAAAGTGCATTTCGACATTGCATATAATAGAGTTACAATAAACAAATACGAATTTACAACTGAAGAGGATGGAAAATTCCAGTTGGAATTGGATGACTTTTACGGCAAAAGATACGCCGCACTCACCCCCATGCTCACCGGTAAACAGATACAGGATACACTTTTCAAGTTCTCAATGGACAAATATTTCTCGCCCAAATTCCGTTTATACGACTATTGGCAATTAAACAGAGGTTACAGACCCGGAAATAAAAAAGCGGGAAACACACAGACGATAGATATCTTTGGAAGAAACAAACTTAATGAAGTGGATATAATTGCCCAAAAGCATAGAGGCCCGGCCAGTCGTCCGCCCAAGAGCGAGATTCGTCTCGACTTTATGGACGAATGGGAGTATGCACAAGATGTAAGCTACATATATACACCCAATGATAATTGGCTGATAAACAAGGTGGGCGACACAAATGACATATTCGAAGATGTTAATCTCTCCGAAGAAAGAGAAAATAAACTATATGCAAAATACGATTATACATCAGAAAGCAACTACATATCCGAAGAATATAATTATATGGCATTAGCCACTTCCACCGACAACTGGCGCGTCTATGGTTGGGAAGGTCCACGCCACCATGCTTACGAAAATGTACTGACGGCATACGAGGTTCTACAAAGTGCCTTTTGGCGACACAACTATAATTGGGCATATTGGGTAAAAATGATGGTGCCGCAGGGTGAATACAGTAGCGAAACAGTGCCTATTGAAGATAAAGAATACATCAAGGGGAAAAGCCCTATAAAAATGATGGACTTCAAAGAGATTGTCATTCGCAGCGACGAGCCTACATTGAAACAGTTTAGAAACGAACGATGGTACAATCAGCGTAGCACATTTCTCAACAAACGCCAATTTCGTTCATTCTATTTTGGTTTTTTATTGCGTGCCTCCATCACTCCACAGGATGACAAAGAAATAGACGGCTATCCGGGACATTATACTTTCCGCAACCAAATGGCAAGAAGAAACTTGAAAAAATTGAAAGCAAATGCAAGAGGTGAAGAGAGCGGCCCCGACAATGACAATACGCGCAAGAACATCAATAATATTGATGTAATAGATATGGAAACAGGTGTAAAATCGTACAACACAGATTTGATATTCCAGCAGAAAATGTACCCCGAGCACCCCAATTTCGTTGCCTGTTTCATACCCAATAAAGGGGAAGACACAGGGGGAATAACTCCCGACCTTGCCGTAAAGAGTGTGCGACGCTACACCCGTGTGCAAGGTTACAATAAAAGCAAAAAATTCTACTCGCCCGATTACAGCATAAACAAGCCCGGCAAAAAGACAAAAGACTACCGCCGCACACTACTTTGGATTCCAAACGCCAAAGTTGGTAACGATGGTTGCATAACCTTTAAACTGTACAACAACAGCAAAGAGAGTGTGTTGCTGTTGAATGTTTCGGGAGCGAACAACAAGAATTTTTATATAACAGAATAGACTACAATGTTGTGCAAACTTTCATACACGGCACTATTGCTTTTGGTTGTCCTTTTCGCCCGCGCCGACGAAAAGGAACTTGACAAGATGGTGCTCAACGCAACAGTAGTAAATAACATATTCCCGCAAGAGAGGGTGTACCTGCACTTCGACAACACCGCATATTATCTGGGCGAGACAATGTGGTTCAAGGCATACGTCACGAGCGGCATTGCCGACGAGGAAAAGCCGCAGAGCCGAGTGCTGTATGTGGAGTTGTGTGCGCCCGAGGGGTATGTGGTTGAGACTAAGAAATACAAGCTCGACGAGAATGGACGGTGCAACGGTGAGTTTGACCTGCGCCGCGAGCTGCTTTCGGGCTATTATGAGGTGCGCGCCTACACACGCTACATGCTCAACTGGGGCGACGAGGCGGTGTTCAGCCGGGTGTTTCCCGTGTACGACAAAGTGAACGGCGACAACTACGACTTTAAGAATATGCTCGACCGCAAACGCAGTTTCATGCGCGAGGGAAAATGGGTAAGCGAGGAACTGCCGCCGGCAGACCTTAAATTCTACCCCGAGGGCGGACACTTTGTGGAGGGCATTGAAACGAGCGTTGCATACGAGCTTTTGGATGGCGAGGGCAAGCCCGGCAGAGATTCGGTTTTTATTTTCGCCGACAAGGAGCCGGTGCTGAAAAGCGTGCCCACGCACGCGGGAGTGGGAACATTTACGTTTACTCCCAAAAGCAATGTTGAGTATCGTGCCGAGGTTAAGAGTGGGAAGAAAAAGCACAAATTCGA
>CAZXIQ010000239.1:0-3254 GCA_964640785.1 uncultured Bacteroidaceae bacterium
TCGAGGAAAATCGAAAAATCACTGAGGCTCAACTATTTGGACGAGAAAAAATTTTTCAAAGTTTAGCGAACCAAAATGCTTTCTAATTGTTGCGCCGTAAGTCCAAGCTTGAATTTTCCGTTTCGTGCCACTGAAATTGCCCCCGTCTCTTCGGAAACTATTATAGCTATCGCGTCTGTCTCTTGCGAAATGCCGAGCGCAGCCCTATGGCGTAGTCCGAGTTTTTTGGGTATATTAAGTTCATGCGATACAGGAAGAATGCACGAGGCTGCCATCAGCCTGTTGTTTTGCACAATCAACGCCCCGTCGTGCAATGGAGAGTTCTTAAAAAATATATTCTCTATTAATCTTTGATTTATATTGGCATCTATTCGTTCGCCTGCCTGCATATATTCGTCGAGCGTTTCGTTACGTTCTATTATAATAAGGGCCCCGACTTTCTGTTGGCTCAAGCTCATGCAGGCCATTACCACTGGTAGCATTGCTGTTTTATCATCTTTTTTCTCTTTATTCTTCGAAAATACATCCGAAAACTTTTTAAAATGACGATGCGAACCAAGTGTTTTAAAGAATCTTTTAATCTCTTCTTGGAATATAATAATAAGGGCGAGCACTCCCACGCTCATCATTTGGTCGAAAATTGAGCCGAGGAGACGCATTTCAAGAACACGCGACACAAATATCCACAATACAATAAATACCAGAATACCGGTAAAGACCGTTATTGAACCGGACTCCTTCATCAAGCGATAAAAGTAGTAGAGCAACGCTGCCACCAACAATATATCGATAAAATCCATTATAGAAAATTCGAAAAACATAACTTTACCTATTTAAAAGATGTTTGAATTATTTTTCAGTTGCATAAAAAGTTTGACAACTTCGACAGCAGGTCTCACATCATGCACACGCAATATATGGGCACCTTTCATCAGTGCAACACTATTAAGCACCGATGTTCCGTTAAGAGCCTCGTCGGGCGTAATTCCAAGAGTTTTTGTAATCATCGACTTGCGCGAGACCCCAACAAGCAAAGGAGCGTCGAAAATTGAGAATTCTTCGAGTGCGTCGAGTAAGGCAAAATTCTGTTCAAGTGACTTTCCGAACCCGAACCCGGGGTCGATAATGACGTCGTTCACTCCCCGCTGACGCAAATTCCACAATTTGTCGGCAAGCTGCTTGAATACCTCAGGGATAAAATCGTTGTAATGAGGCGTATCGCCGGCAACACCCTTAGAGTGTGTAAGGATATATGGAACATTTAGTTCAGCAACAGTGTCAAGCATCGCATCATCGCGGTCACAGCCGTAAACATCATTAATAATGGCAACAGCATGATTCTTAACACATTCGCGTGCCACTCGCGCCCTAAAAGTATCAACCGAAAAAAACACATCGGGAAACTCGGCATCAAGCAGTTCAAAAGCCTCATGCAAACGTTTAAGTTCCTCGTCCTCACTGACCAATTCACCACCGGGACGCGTGGAGCATGCACCAACATCAATAATATCGGCCCCATCATCAATCATACGCCGGCAACGAGAAAGCAATTCGTCACCCTTCTCCACTCGCGACACAGAATAAAAAGAGTCGGGGGTAACATTTATAATACCCATGACCAATGGACGATTCAATGTCAGCAATCGCCCATTCACATTTATAGAATACGGAGCCTTCATTAATTAAATACCATATATTGTTTACAAAAATAGAGCAAACAAACAGGCGAAAATCCAATTTCACACGCAACAAGTGCAGCCTAAGTTCGCAGTATCAGTGCAAATTAATGCTGCAAATTTACAAATTCCCATCAATTATGCGTATGTTTGCAATAATAAAAGTTTGCAAAAACAGTAATATCATGAAAATAGAGAAAGAGAAATACGAATTACAGAAAATCTGCGGCGAGGCATTGCTTATTCCCCGCAAAGTTGAAGATATTGACAACAAAGCAATAATAACCCTCGACCCTGTAAGCGAATATCTATGGGAAAAAGTCTCGGCAATGGAAAGTTTCACAACCGAAACACTTGTAACACTGCTCACCCAAGAGTATGACGTAGACGAAGATACCGCCCGCGAAGACTGCGCCCTCATCGCCGAGGCGTGGCACGAAATGGGAATTATCGAAGAGTAGCCCCCTCTAATTTCACAAAGGAAACACAAAAAATAAAAAAGAGTAACCCGCGGGTTACTCTTTTTTATTTTGGAATATCAGCCTCCAAAGTCGTCGAAGTGAATCATATCCTTCTCAACGCCGAGACTATCCAGAAGGTCAAGAACAGTCTTAGCCATCATGGGAGGACCGCACAAATAGTACTCACAATCCTCGGGAGCCTCATGCGCTTTCAGGTAAGTATCACCCAAAACAGGAGCTACAAAACCGGCAGTATACTTGATACCGGCTGCGTCAGCTTTGGGGTCGGGACGGTCCAATGCCAAGTGGAAGTGGAAATTGTCAAACTCCTTCTCCAATGCCAAGAAATCATCCAAGAAAGGAATCTCTTCCAAAGCACGTGCACCATAGAAGTAATGCATCTGACGGTCGCGACACTGACGAGTCTTAAGCATGTGCATAATCTGCGCACGCAAAGGTGCCATACCTGCACCACCACCTACCCATATCATCTCACGACCAGTGTCGTAGTTGGGACGGAACTCACCATAAGGGCCACTCATAATAACCTTGTCACCGGGTTTCAAACTGAAGATGTATGAAGAAGCAATACCGGGATTAACATCCATAAAGCCACCACCCTGCTCTTTGGGTTTGAAAGGAGGAGTAGCAATACGCACGTTCAAGGTAATAATGTCACCCTCGTCAGGATAGTTGGCCATAGAGTACGCACGAACTGTTGGAGTATCATTTGTACATTTCAAGTTAAACAAGCCAAAGTTCTTCCAAGCGGGCAAATAAGTATCACCGATGAGAGACTTGTCAAAGTCCTTGTCATAGTCTATGTTAAATGCAGGAATCTTAATCTGTGCATAAGAACCGGGCTCAAAGTCCATGTGCTCGCCGGGAGGCAATGCAACCTTGTACTCCTTGATAAATGTAGCCACGTTACGGTTACCGATAACTGTGCACTCCCACTCTTTAACACCCATCACCGACTCATCGACATTGATAGAAATATCACCCTTAACCTTACACTGACAACCGAGACGCCAGTTGTCCTTAATCTCTTTACGTGTAAACTGTCCCTTTTCAGAGTCGAGAATTTCTCCACCACCCGAGGGCACCTGAACTTTAC
>CAZXIQ010000240.1:0-3222 GCA_964640785.1 uncultured Bacteroidaceae bacterium
GGTATAAAACAAAGAGGCCGGATCAAAAATGCTTTTGACCCGGCCTCTTTTTTATATATGTTTTACAGAGTGGCTATTTAGGTGCTTTTGTAATATTTTTCACTGTGATAGGGTAGTTATAAACAATGTTTTTAAACTCCATAAGTGTTTTTCTTTCGTTACCATTCTCTTCCTCCTTTACTATTTTTACACTTGTGAATTTATCCTTTTCGGCAGAATAGACAATAGTAAGAAATGGTTGATATTTGTTGGCAGGCTTTGTCTCGAGTTTGATGGCCTGTTCTTCTTTTATAACCTCTATCCTTTCAATTTCCATGATGGGAATATTGCTGAAAATGTCCCCTTTGAAAATGGTGTTCTTCTCTATCGTCCGGGGGGTGTAGTTTTCTGTTACAATATAATCTGTGTCACCTATTTTTTTAATAAGGTTCGAGAAGCTTTTGAAAAGATACTCGTATCTTGCCGGACGGAATGGTATTTTCAGGCTTTTTTGCATTACTCCATTTTGCCAAAGATACATGGAGTCTTTGTCGTATATTGCTGTTGTGTGGTACTCGTCGTCCCACTCTTCGCGCATATACACTACCGAATCTTCCTGAAGAAAATAGAGCTTGCAGTTTACCATTCTATCATCGTCTGTCACCGGTAATCCTATTCTTATTCTCTCCAATGTTTTTGATTCTATATAGAAACTTCTCTGGTTTATGAATTTTTCGAATGCTTGGCTCATTCTTTCCATTGGGTTGTTTGCAGCGTGTGTCTGTTCTACAATGTTTGGTGTGTCGGGCGACAATATTATGCCTGCAACAATTGCTGCGATTGCTGCTGCAATGGTTGCCAAACGTGCGTAGGACCATATTGTATGGCGGGGTTCCCGAAATGTTATCTTGCACTCGGGTAGATGTTTGGGGGTCAAAATATCTTTTACAACCTTCTCTTCTTGTTCAAAATTCATCTTGTCCATGATAATTGTTTTTAGTGATTATTTTTTTATCTCTCTGCGCAGTTTTTCAATGCCGTAACGGTAACGCGACTTTACGCTTGATTCGGGAATTTCCAAAATATCGGCAATATCCCTGAATGTTTTTTCACCGTGTATGTGCAGCCTTATAACCTCGCTTTGTTCTTGCGGAATACTTTCCATCAGTCTGTTAATGTGGTTGTACTCTTGTTCAAAATTTGCTGGTTGCAACTCTTCTTTCTCGACAACCTCTTTGTTGTCAATGTCTACATAATGAAACTTTTGTCTCTCACGCATTTGGGCGTTACACATGTTTATAAGGCTGCGAAATATGTAATTTTTCAGATTGTTTATACTATCTGATGTTCTTGACGTTGTGCACATGGTTATAAAAAGGTCTTGCAGAATATCTTCTGCTGCGCTTGCATCGCCCAATCTGTAACAGGCGTAGCAAAAGAGATTTTTCTTTTCCGCCTCCATTGTTTCGGCTATCATTTTTTGTTTTTCTGTCTGTTTCATTTTTTTGTTTACTGTTTTCTAATATTAAGAGAGAAAATATCTGAAAAAGATTTATAAACTGTTTAAATTTCTTTCAAAAAAGTTTATTACATTATCCGCCGCAAGCAGTGTTTGCCTTTCTTACTATAAGTGACTTTATTAGAAAATCGAATAAATTTTTAATATTTTCTTACAAAGAAATAAAATTTATTTATTCTTTGTGTATCTTCGCATACGGAACAAATTTAAATTTATGAATAACGATATTGCTTTATATTTGATGCGCATGGGCGCAAGTGCCGACTATCTGCCTTATATTTATTGGGTGACAGTTGTTTTTTCCACTGTATTTGTGGTGTATGTCTCAACCGCGCTTTTCCGCAAGGGTGTTGTTCCTTTGGTACGAAAATTGACGAACAGGACACAGACTATGTGGGACGATGCGCTGCTCAATGATAAGGTACTCAACAATATATGCGAATTGGTACCTCCGGTGGTGCTTACGCTCTTTTTTCCGTACATGTTTGCTGATGATAGTTCGTTACGGGAATTGGTGTCGAGGCTTTGTTCGGTGTACATCACTATTGTCGCAGTAAAATTGATATGTTCGGTATTGTCGTCGCTTTACACACTGTCGAGCGAGCATGAAAAACTAAAAAATCGTGCTCTGCAAGGTGTGTTCCAGATGCTTAAGCTTGTTGTCATCTGCGTTGGTGTAATCATTGTTATAAGCGAGCTTGCCGATAAGGACCCTATGAACATTATTGCCGGCTTTGGAGCATCGGCTGCAATATTAATGTTGGTCTTCAAGGATACGATTATGGGATTGGTTGCCGGCGTGCAGTTATCCATCAATGACATGTTGCGTCCCGGCGACTGGATTACAATACCTAAGTTCGGTGCCGATGGTGCAGTTGTCGAGGTTACTTTGACAACTGTCAAGGTGCAGAATTGGGACAAGACTATCACCACAATTCCTCCCTATCTGCTGGTGAGCGATTCTTTCCAGAATTGGCGCGGAATGTGGGACTATGGCGGTCGTCGCGTGAAACGTTCCGTTTACATTGATATGCACTCGATAGCTTTTTGTTCCGGTGAGCAGTTGGCGCAATTTGCGGCAAACGGATGGCTCGACAATGTAACAAATGATGGCGGTGTTGTCAATCTTTCTGTTTTTCGCAACTATCTTGAGGATTATCTGCGCAAGCATCCTAAGGTTAATAGCAATATGATGATAATGGTGCGTCAGTTGCAACCTACTCCGCAAGGGTTACCATTGGAACTTTATTTCTTTTCGGATGGTACCGATTGGGTCTTTTACGAGCATCTTCAGGCTGATATTTTCGAGCATCTTTTTGCTGTGTTGCCGCGTTTCGGCCTCAAGGTGTTTCAGAGCCCTGCCGGCACCGATTTTTCCACTCTACGTCTTGAGCGTAGCGAGAATGCTCCTGTGCCGAACAAAAGAGTTGTTAATCGTAAAAAGCAGATGCCCGATTCCTCAAATACTCTTTTTTAACGTCAGTTTTTTAATGTTTCTTTAATTATGGTGATTGAGGTAAATATTACCTCAATCGCTGTTTATTTTTATATTCTACGGTAGTTTTTACCCTTGTTTTTTGTTGAAAAGCAAACAAAAAACTGTCCATCTTGGATAAGAGGGACGAGAAAAACTTTAGTTTTTCGGAGGGAGTTTGAAGAAAGGTAGTGGATTCTCGAACGCCCCCGGCCTAAAGGCCACCCCCTCTTAGCCAAGCGGGGGAGTT
>CAZXIQ010000241.1:0-3179 GCA_964640785.1 uncultured Bacteroidaceae bacterium
CATTAAATTAAGGTAGGATTTTCCTCAATCCCCATAATAAATTATGAGTTTCACCTAAGCATATATATATTATCGAGGGCTTTCCGCATGGAAGGCCCTCGATAATATAATGAATAAAGGGATTATCTGCCACCGGCGGGTAGATAGTCTTCCCAGTATTTCTCGCGGAGCATCTGAAGGTGTTGCGACGTGCCTTCGCGCTCGTAGATGCCGTGTGAACGCATGGGGTAGGCCATCATGTGGAACATCTTTTTGTGCTTTACAAGTTCGTTTACGAGCAGTTCCAAGTTCTGGTAGTGTACGTTGTCGTCGCCTGTTCCGTGAATGAGCATGAGGTTTCCTTTAAGGTTCTTGGCGTACTTGACGGGGGCTGTCTCTTCGTAGCCTTCGGGGTTGTTTTGCGGGGTGTTCATGTAACGCTCCTGATAGACTGTGTCGTATAGTTTCTGGTGTGATATGAAGGCTATGGCGATACCTGTCTTGAATAGTTCGGGATAGCGGAACATGCACTGAAGGGTTGTTGAACCACCACCGCTCCAGCCTGTGATGCCTATGCGGCTCATGTCGATGAAGGGGAACATTTCACCCATCTTCTTGATGCCTGCTGCTTGGTCGGCCGAGGCGTGGATGCCTATCTGTTTGTAGATGCACTTGCGCCATTCGCGTCCACGTGGTACGTTGGCTCCACGATTTTCGATGCTTACCATTATGTAGCCTTTGTCGGCTTGACGGTGGGCCGAAATGTCGCCGCCTGTCCAGTTGTCTTGTACGGTGGAGCCGGCAGGCTCGCCATATACGTCGATTATGACGGGGTATTTCTTTGTGGGGTCGAAGTCTTTGGGCTTAATCATATATGCGTCGAGGGTGATGTAGCCGAGGTCGAGCTTGATGAATTCTTTTGGGGTGAGTTTCATGTTGTTGAATCGTTCCTGTGCTTCGGCGTTGTCTTGTATGACGCGAACGGCTTTGCCTTCGGGGAATTTCTCCATTGTGACGATTGGGGCTGTGGTGGAGCTGCCGAAGGTGTGTATTGCCCATTTGCCTGTGGGTGACATGTTGTAGCTGTGTTGTCCCTGTTGTTCGACGGGGCTCATAAGTTCGGGCTTGCCTTTGCCGTTGAGCTTGGAGCGGTAGAGGTAGCGCTGTGTGTAGTTGGTCATGGTGGTGATGTAGTAGACGTAGCCTTTCTGTTTGTCTATTCCTACCTGACGTACAATGTCGAATTGGCCGTTGGTGATGGGTTTTATTTCTTTACCGTCGGCGCGTACGAAATAGAGCTGTCGCCAGCCGCTGCGGTCGCTTTCCCATGTAAAGTATTCGTTGTTCTTGGACCATTGTATGTTGTCGTTGGTGTTGAGCCATGCTGAGTCTTTGTCCTCGAAGATGTTCTCGAGTTTGCCGCTGTTTATGTCGGATATCCACACTTTGTTGGTGTTCTGCGGACGGTTGAGCTGCTGTATGAAGAGTTTGTTGGTGCCGGGGATGAATTCCATGCGTGGCAGGTAGTTGTTGCGGGGGTCGCCGGGTATGGGTATCCACTCTGTTGCTCCGCCGTCGGCCGATACGTAGCCTACCTTTACTGCCGAGTTTGTTGTTCCTGCCTTGGGATAGGGAATGGGAACAAGTTCGGAGTAGATGGAGTCGATGTTGTTTATCATGTAGAATGTTCCGGTGCCTTTGGTGTCGCTTTGCCAATAGGCGATGTACTTGCTGTCGGGGCTCCAACGGAATCCGTCGCGACAGTAGAACTCTTCTTCGTATACCCAGTCGAATGTTCCGTTTACTATGTGGTCGCATCCGTCGGTGGTGAGTGCTACTGTGTTGCCGGTGGCAACGTCCTCGACGTAGATGTTGTTGCACGATACGTAGGCTACTTTTTTGCCGTCGGGCGAGAATTTGGCGAACATGAGGCTCGACTCGGGCTTGTCTTTACCTACCTGACGCAGATTGCCGTTTACAAGGTCGAGTACCCAGTAGTCGCCACGGGTGTTGTAGCGCCATACACGCTTGGTGTTGTTGAATATGAGGATTTTACTGTTGTCCTCGCTCCACTGGAACGAGCTTACGCCGATGGGTTTGCCGGTGGCTTTGTCGATGAACTTTTCGGCGGGGATGAGTATGCTGCGAGCATCGTCTTTTGCCTCGTAGCGTACAACGTCATTGGCTCCTACTTTGCTGTTCCACTCGAGGGTGCTGAATCCTTCACCGTCCTTGAGCCATGTAATTTGGCCGAGGACTCTTTTTTTCTTTGCACGGCCTGTTATTTCGTCTACGTCGTTGCTTTGTGCATAGCAGGGCGATAGTGCGAAACAGAGTAACAGGCTGTTAATTAAAAGCTTTGTCAGTTTCATGTTTTTTGTAATTTATTAAAATTTTAAATGTTTCTGCTTATATTTTATAAGAGGTGAATCGACTTTAAGTGATATTTATAGAACTTATATAATTAGATATTAATTTACGAAGATAGTGTAAAGAGTGTAAAATGTCAAAATAACTACTAAATATTTGCGAAATATTTTCAAAGCTGTTTCTATCTTTTTTTTTTGTTTGTTGTTTCGTTTTTTTTCTCTATCTTCGCAAAGTTTATATAAATTGAAATATAGTTAGTTTTTAGAATATGTATCGTACAAGAACTTGTGGCGAACTGAGAATCGCCGATGTTGATAAGGTGGTGACGCTTGCCGGTTGGGTGCAGCGTGCGCGTAAGATGGGAGGAATGGTGTTTGTGGATTTGCGCGACCGTTACGGTGTTACTCAGCTTGTTTTTAGTGAGGATAGTAATGCCGAATTGTGTGAACGTGCCGGAAAGCTCGGACGTGAGTATGTTATTCGTGTTACCGGCAAGGTGAGTGAACGTCAGAGCAAGAATGCTAATATTCCCACCGGTGATATTGAAATTATCGTAGAGGAGTTGAAGGTGCTGAACGAGGCTGAGACTCCGCCTTTTACCATAGAGAATAATACTGATGGTGGCGATGACTTGAGAATGAAATATCGCTATCTTGACCTTCGTCGCGAGTGTGTGAGAGAGAATCTTGAACTTCGTCACCGTATGACGATGGAGGTGCGTCGTTATCTTGATGCTCTTGGCTTTATTGAGGTTGAGACACCTATGCTCATTGGTTCCACTCCCGAGGGTGCGCGTGACTTTGTTGTTCCTTCGCGCATGAATCCCGGGC
>CAZXIQ010000242.1:0-3172 GCA_964640785.1 uncultured Bacteroidaceae bacterium
AGAGCCTCGCTGTTGCTTATGTTCAGTTGTGTGGACAGGTGTACCTCCATGCCCACAGCATTGCAATATTGCAGCACTGCAATGTCCGAGGCAATGACTGCCGATATTCCCGATTCCTTTGCTGCATCCACAATTTTGTGCATCAACAGAATATCCTCTTCGTAAATGATGGTGTTTACCGTCAGATAGCTTTTAACGCCATGCTCGTCGCATATTTTTGCAATCTCGCGCAGGTCGTTTATGGTAAAAGCACTTGCCGAGTGGGCGCGCATGTTAAGGTGTTCTATTCCAAAATATATAGAGTCGGCACCCGCTTGAAGGGCTGCTGTCAGTGACTCGCGCGAGCCTACCGGTGCCATTATTTCGAATCCTTTAAAGTCGTTCATCTTGTTTTTGTGTATGGTATAAATTAAATTCAAGAAGGTTAGTCGTGTTTACTCTGCTTTATAAAAGAGAAGTGCCGAGCCGGGAGCTTTGTCGAATTTTATTTCCACTCCGTTCATGAGTTCCGCACCGCTTTTGGTGTATGTTGCTTTTGTGTCGTCGTCGGTGACAGAATATATTTTTTCGGGCAAGAGGCCTTTAACCTGTACAACCATTTTGTCGGGGGCGTTTGCACCTCTGCGGAACGCAAAAATGTAGCCGCTGTTGTCGCTTTTCTTGTTCAACTGATAGGCAAGGCATTTTTCGTCGCTTGTCAGGTCGCCATCGCCGCAAAGAGGGTAAAAATCTTCTAAGAAATATTGTTTCAGCACCTTGAATTTGGCAACAACTTCGCGCATCTCTCTAATGTTGCCGCCACGAGCCGTATTTTCCCAATTTATCACTGTTGCACTGCTGAAACTCGAACGCCAATGATAGGGGTCGGTGCTGTAAAGTCCCGTTCCGTTCAAGGGAATGAACATACTAAGATTGTATGTCTGGTTCTGATAGCCGTTAGGCTCGCCATAATGATAATCGGTTCTCCACAAGGGCAACGAACGAGAGGTTGTCTCAAGGTCGATGCGTCGGCCACCGCTGGCGCAATTATCAATCTGCATTTCGGGGAAACGTTCGAGCAGGTAGTCCCAGTAGCGATAAAGACCTTCAATGTGACGTATTTCACTGATGCCTTTGCGGCCCTCGACCTTGTCTTTTGCGTCCCAATATCCATTCAGTCCCCAGTTAAAGTCCTGACGATAATAGTCAATGCCATTTTCCTCAATAAAGTCGCCAATATATTTACAAATATAGTCGCAGGCCTCCCTGTTTCCTAAGTCGAAAATTGCATTGTCGCCACCCTGTGAAGTTAATACCCACTGTGGGAATTTTTCGTAAAGATACGAACCTTTATAAGCTCTCTCGGGCTCGAACCACACCATGAATTTTGCTCCAAGTTCGTGTATTACTTTTGACAGGTTCTTGAATCCGTTGGGGAAACGCTCTCTGTCCACGCTCCAATTACCAACGGTGTTGTACCAATTCTTGCCGTTGAAATTGGGGCCGCCCGAGCCTTCGTACCATCCTGCATCCAACCAAAAAACATCCGGCATAATACCAAACTGCTTGTAGCGTTTGGCCATAGCTATTGCCATTTCCTCGGTGAGACATCCATATTCGTTGCAGGGTGCCGGGTCGCCCCATTCGAATCCTCCACACAAGGGGGCTTCGGCATTTTTGCCATTAATCTTGCGAGTGTGGTGTGCAAGTATGAATTGACGGAATTTATTTTGGCCGTCGATGCGCTCTTTCCCGCTCCAGAACATTAGCGAGATTAAAGGTGTGCGTATGCTCTCGGCCGGATAAAGAAAAAGGTCGGTGTTTCTCATTCCCGATGCACTTTTCAGCTTGCCGTCTGTCAGAGTAAAGTCGGCGAACCATGTGCCGGTCCAGCCGATAGAGAGCATTGCTCCGCGTCCGCAGTCGGTGGCAATGTTGAAGAATGGAAAGCCATCGGTGTCTGACGAACGTCCGTGCTTGGGCATAAAAGTATAGGTGCTGTCACTCTTCGGGCTTATTAAGATGGGGGCAAAGTCGTGTCGTGTGCCGTTGCTGCCGCGTGCCGTAAATATTGTGAAACTGCCACCGGCTTTTGTGTCGAACTTAATGTCCGATGCCTGTATATCTTTTATGTTTTTCGAATTTTCTTTGCCTTTGTTTGTGAAATGCAGTGTCCACTCAACAGCCTCAAAGTCATTGTAACCGGTAACGTCGCATTTTACTTCAATTCCGTTGTTCCCCGGCTCGGTGTATGTAATTTCATATTTTGTCACACCTGCATTGTCGTTTGCGATACGTTTTTTCGAAAAATTCCATTTGCGTATGAATTCCTCGGAATTTTTCTCTCCGTAAGTGAATGAGAATGGAGGTAGTTTGCCTTTTGAAAAAAAATTGTCAATCCATTTTTGTGCGGTGGCGGCTTTTTTCAGCGAAACAGATTGAGCTGCGTATGTGCTTGGCGAAAAAGCGAAAATTAAAAGTGTTATCGCCAATTTAAAAAAAACGAATCGTTTCATATTGTGTATGTTTGAATTATTGCTTTTGTGTGCTGTTTTTGGTGATTAGTCGAGTGTAAAAATAATAATATTTTTTCAATAATAAAAGTGAAAAACAGATTCTTGATAATTTGTGTTTTTGTTATTACGATTTTTTATATATATTTGCAAAATATTTTGCAAATGATAGATTGTCTGCGTCGTGTAACGGTGTAAATGACGAACATTCGCAAATGTTGATAATTGAAAATTTATTATAAACCTAAATAAAAATATTATGAGACTAATCAGTGCTTTGTTTGCATTTGTGTTTGCAGCAACAATGTTTGCTCAGACTTCTATTCCTCGTCCCGAGCATCCGCGTCCTCAGTTTGTACGCGATAGCTGGGTGAATCTTAACGGTACATGGTCGTATGTATTCGACTTTGGTGAGTCGGGTCTTACACGCGGCTTGCAGAAATCTAAAGGCTTTGACAATAAAATTACAGTGCCTTTCTGTCCCGAGAGTAAACTTTCAGGTGTTGAATATAAGGATTTTATAAACTCAATGTGGTACCACCGTGCTGTTGAAATTCCCGCAGCATGGGACGGTAAGAAGATTCTTCTTAACTTTGGTGGTGTTGATTATTTCAGCGCAATCTATGTAAACGGTTCGCTTGCAGGACGTCACTGGGGCGGTTCTTCATCGTTTAGCGTAG
>CAZXIQ010000243.1:0-3168 GCA_964640785.1 uncultured Bacteroidaceae bacterium
ATTCACGGTCAGTGTCGTAAAGTACCTGAAGATTTTGAGCTTTTAAAGCTACCGAAGAGCACAGCATCAAACAGATTAATGCCAAAAGACGTCTGATTTTTGTCATGTTTATGTCGTGTTATTATTAATATTTGCATAAAATAATGCAAATTTATTAAAAAAACACCTTTAACGCAAATTTGAATAATAAATAATTTTCCATTAAAAAAAGTTTTAGAAACAAGGACATCCTATACAAAAACAACTTGTTATTTCGGCATTCATATTTGCTTGCACTATCTTTAGATAAGATTGGCGGCGCGGTTGGCTGCGCCGACTATCGGCTGCGCTCATTGTAAGAGTAAATAAACTTTCTCTTATTCGCTTGCATGATAGTTCGGCAATAAAAAAAAGCAAACTTTTTTTGTATTGCGCTCGGCTTGCACTATCTTTGTTTCGCAAAAAATATATTAATAGCATTCATAGAAATTATATATGGAAGATACAACCCCCAAACGTAAACCACGCAGCAAACAAGCAGTAGCGGCAGCACCTATTGTCAGTGAATATGGACATTTGCAACCACAAGCATTGGAACTTGAAGTTGCAGTGCTTGGTGCCCTCATGGTAGACAGTGACGCCATAGGACGTTTGGGAGACATGCTGAAACCCGAATCGTTCTACGACAAACGCCACCAACTCATTTTCGATGCCATACGTGAGATGGACCTTCACGACCGTCCAATAGACATTCTCACCGTGACCGATTATCTGCGACGCAAAGGAACGCTCGAAGAGGTTGGAGGACCTTTTTATGTTACCGAACTTACAAGCCGCGTAGTATCATCGGTAAACGTAGAATATCATGCACGTATAATTGCCCAGAAAAAGTTGGCACGCGACCTTATCACCTTTACACGAAAAACACAGGCCGATGCCTTTGACGAAACTGTGGATGTCGAAGAACTTATGCAACGTGCCGAGGCTGAACTATTTGACATTTCGCGTCACAACATGAAACGCGACTTTACCCAAATAAACCCCGTCATAAAAGAGGCGTATACAAACATCCAGACAGCATCGAAAAACACAAGCGGTCTCAGTGGAATAAGCAGCGGCTTTCATGCTCTCGACAAAATTACAGCCGGATGGCAGAATACCGACCTTATAATTCTTGCAGCACGTCCGGCGATGGGAAAAACAGCATTTGCGCTATCCATGATACGTAACATGGCAGTGGACCAGCGTATTCCGGTGGGAATGTTCTCTCTTGAAATGGGAAATGTGCAGTTGGTGCAACGTCTTATATGTAACGTATGTCAGATTCCGGGTGATAAGATTAAAAGCGGACAGTTGGAAAAGTACGAGTGGGGACAGCTTGACAACAAAATTGTCGCTCTTGAGAATGCGCCTCTCTACATTGACGACACTCCGCAGCTATCAGTCTTTGAATTAAGGACAAAGGCTCGACGTATGGTGCGCGAACATGGCGTAAGAATGATTTTCATCGACTACCTTCAGCTTATGAGCGCAAATGTCGGCAAAGGCAGCCGTCAAGAGGAAATTAGCACAATTTCGCGTGCATTGAAAGGCCTTGCCAAGGAATTAAACATTCCCATAATGGCACTCAGCCAGTTGAACCGTAACCTTGAAGGTCGCGAAGGTGTCGAAGGCAAACGTCCGCAGCTCAGCGACCTACGCGAGTCGGGTGCCATTGAGCAGGATGCCGATATTGTACTATTCGTCAATCGTCCCGAGTATTTTCATATATATAAGGATGGAGACTTTGACTGGCGTAAAAAAGCCGAGATTATCATAGCCAAGCACCGAAACGGAGCCATTGGCGATGTACGCCTTGCCTTCCGAGGCGAATATGCACGATTCATGAACCTTGACGATGAGTCACTTGTAGCGTCACAACCCACAGACATTCCTGTGGTAAGAACCTCTCGTCTGAATGCAACCTCACCACTTCCTCCCGCCCCCGATGCTCCATTACCTCCGTTACCCGACTACCTTGTAGGAGAAAACACACCATTGCCATCGGACATGATGCCCCCGAAAAGCATGGGCGACGATGTTCCTTTTTAACATTATCACTCTTTAATGCGAATAATATCCCTTTGCGCTGTAACATACGGTAAAAACCTTACACACAAAGGGATAAATGCCATACATATTACTATTGTAAGCAACGCGACAGCACAATTTTCATACTCTTCCAAAAAAGGAATTTCGCGCAACAATAATTGCAGAGGACGATAGACAAGATGGTGCAAACAAAGTGGTATAATAGAGTATCGTCCGATGTACGACACAACAGGTAAGCGCTTAAGACATTTACACAACAGCAACAATGCAACAACACTGCTGCAAGCAAGCACAGCCATTGCAAGCAAGTTCCCCTCAATTTTCTTATCATGAAAATAAATGATAGGAGCAAATGCAACATCCGTAATATATGCCACCAAGAAAAGAGCAGCAGAAAGCAGCAAATTATATCTGTTTTTCACCTCGGAGTAGAGCAGCGGGCTTTTCTTAAGCAAATATCCGAAATAGAAAAAGGGCATTCCTATCATTGACGCATCCAGCATACAAGGCAGAAAAACAGAAGCCCTCTCAACCGCATATCCAATAAAAAACAGCACAATTACAGCCAAAAATCTATATAATTCCTTTTTAATATTAAGAGATATTGCACAAAAAGCAATATTGCACCAAAAAAGTGCAAGCAAGAACCATATAGGCCCGTTAAAATATTGATTCTGTGTAAAAACATCCATCCACCCTTCAGCATCGCTGACAATCAACCCCGGAAACGCCCAATTACACAGATAAAATATAATATAGCTTGCTGTGTAGAAAAACAAAAAAGGTACAAGAATCTTATTAACTTTGCGGACAAGCAGTTGCAAAAAGCCACCATAATCTTTGAAAAAAAGCCCCGAAAGAGTAAAATAAAGCGGAGTACGCATGGCTGTAAGCCCGGGAAAATCAACCGAAAATCCTGTATGCCCCAATATTATAAGTATAATACAAACACCCTTGGCAAGGTCGATAAACTCAATTCTTCTATTCATTTAAATTCAGCGTTTTTCTTCGCGAAGATAATGAATTAATATAAAGAACACCTTTTCGAATTGCATTTGTTTGAAAAAAGTTATTACTACAACAATATTTCCTTGTTAT
>CAZXIQ010000244.1:0-3159 GCA_964640785.1 uncultured Bacteroidaceae bacterium
AAACAACTTAACACTTTGTCAATCAATCATTTCTCAAAATACTGCGCTGGCAGCAATCTAGAGAGGGTCTAACTTTTTGGTGGGCATTCTTTGTGAATTTTTCATAATTGTTTTTATCACTCTTTGCCGCTGAAAGTGAATGATCCTCGGCCGTCGATTGTGGCATTAAAATTCAGTTCTTGGTTCTCTATGTATCCGTTTATGTTGTTGAACATGTATGTAGGTACGGGTGCAACGCCCATCATGGGTACTATGCTGTCGCCGCTGAATACAATTTTGCCGTCGGTGGTGTAATAGGGAATTTCGGGAACTGTGAGGTTTATAGACATTGGCATTGCTGCGGCAAATTTAACGTCGTACATATTGAGTGTGAGTTTTTCTTTGCCGAGAATTATTTCGCACTTTGCAGTGTCGTTTGTGTATGCGCCGCCGTTTACAACTAAAGTGCCGTTGTATGTTGTTTCGGTTTTTTTGTCGTCTGTTCCGGTTGAACCGTTGTCATTGTCGTCGTCCGAGCATGCGGGCAGAATAATTGATGTCATAAAGACCAACAGTGGAAATAATAAAAATTTTTTCATGGTTGTTTTTTTAAAATGTTTATAAATTATAATGTAATGTTACTCCTATTTGTCGGGGCTTGCCGAGCGAAAAGAATGGGTGCTGCATAGATACAAAATAGAATGCTTTGTACTCTTCGTCGAATAGGTTCTTGCCCCAAATAGACGCTCCGTAGTGTCCTTTTTCCCAGCTTAAAGAGGCTGATGCAAGGCCATAGAATGCTTGCGACAGGTCGTTGCTCTCGTTCCAATAGATGCGTCCCACTCCGTTCCAGCCGATGTTCAGTATCAGGTGATTGGCGAGGCTTTTGGGCGTGGCGATGCGGTAGCTTAGGTTGGCCGACATTGTCTCGCGAGGGGCAAGGGGCTGATAGTTGCCCGAGTAGTCATTGTCGCCGCTTGTGTAGCTGCGGAATGTGGCGTGGGCGTACCCGTAGCTGCCTTCGAGTGTCAGTCGTTGCAGTGTGTAGCTTGCGCTTATCTCTGCGCCGTAGCTGCGCGATTTTCCGGCGTTTGACATCATGCGTCCTGTTGTCAGGCCTTTGGGAAAGACTGTAAGCTGTTGGTTCTTGCACTCTATGAGAAATATTGCGGCGTCTATCTTCAGGCTGCCATCGGCAAGGGGGGTAAGGTGCGTTCCTATTTCGTAGTTCCAGCTGTCCTCGGGGCGGTAGGTGGTGGCCGAGGCATCGTTGTATGCGGTATTATTGCTCGATTGTACGCCGAACTTTCCCATAAGGTCGTTTTTCATGCGATTCTGCAAAATATCAGAGAATAGCTGTGTGTTGAACCCTCCGGCTTTGTAACCTTTTGCTACCGAGGCATATATATTGCCTTTCCCATGTTTGTATGTTACCGATATTTTTGGTGTTATTTCTGTGGAATTCAGACTGTTTTTTCCGTTGAAACGTGTGTTTAATGGCAGATAATCGCTCATGTTGGGGTATAGGCGATAATTAATGTCGGCACGGCTGTCGTATCTCATGGACGAATGCTCGCCGTCTGCTCTGATGCCTGCTGTCAGGTTCCACCGTTTGCTGTCGTAGCTTATTTGTGCGTAAAGCGATGCTCCCAATGTGGGGGTGGTAAAGTCGTCGTTTATAAGAAAATTGTCGCTGTCGAACTGAAGTTCCGAACCGGGAAAGGCATATTGCAGCCCTTTGTTGGCGTTGTCGAGTATCAGCGATTTTATGCCCTGTTCCTTGAAAAGCACGGGAGCGCTCAGTTTCTGATGTTTGTAGAATGCAAAAATACCGCCGAGCCATTCTATCCCTCCATCTTTTTTGGATTTTGCGACAAACTCGTGCGTCAGCGAGTGCTCGCGCTGATACTGTCCCAATGTAAAGTAGGCTTCGGGCAGAAAGTCGTTGTCCATGCGCATGCGGTCGTCTGTGTAGCTGTATCCTGTCGTGGACGAGAATAAAACTTGGGGCAGCGAATATTTTACGGTTAATCCGTCGGCTATGTTCAAGCGGCGGTAGCTGCACGGGTCGTTGTAGTTTACAGGCATCAGCCGGCCGCTCTCTTTGTCGTGGAAACGATAGGCGTAGCCTCCTTCGTCGGTGTATCCTGCTGTCAGGCTGTTGTCTATGCTCAGCCTGTCGTTTATTTTGAATATTTCGCGCAGGCGTACTGAAAAGTTGTCGCTTTTATCGCATTTTTTACCATTATAGGCATTGGTGAAAAAGCCGTCAGTGTGGTTGTAGTGTATGCTTGCCGACCATCCGAACTTTTCGTTCTGTGCGGCGTAGTGCGATGCTTTTATGCGCATGCTGCCGGCCGAGCCATACTCGGCAGTGAATCTTTTACCTTGAAAATTAAGCGGCGATAGTGTCTGTATGTTTACGGTTCCGCCGGTGGTGTTGCGGCCGTAAAGGGTACTTTGTGCGCCACGTATAATTTCAATCTCGGAAATGTCGAAAAGTTCAAAGTCGTAATTGTTTTTATTCATTATCGGCATTTCGTCTATGTTCATGCCTACGATGGGCTGGTCTATGCGTGACCCGAATCCTCGTACATATATCGACGAGGTCATGCGCGACCCATAGTCCGGTTGGTAAAAGTTGGGCGCGAGCGATGTAAGTTCTTTTAGCGAGGTAATATGTCTGTTCTCTATTGTTGTGCGCGAAAATTTGCTTGCCGAACGTGCGTTGTTCTTGCTGTCGTCGTCTTGTTTGATAGAGGCTACAATGTCTATGCCTTGCAGCGTTACACTGTCGCCAAACTCCTCTTTGACAGGTGATAATAATGTAAGCAGTAATATAGTAAGGTATTGCACTTTTCTCTCTTTTTGTGTTTTTCGTAAGTTGTTTTTGTCGCCTTTGTCAGGGTGTGGCTTTTTTGTTGTGTTTTATGCGTTTTTTTGCAATGAAACGCAAAGGTAATGAATTTTCCGATACACAAACAACGCGTCTTCTTAAAGTGTGTTAATTGTGTGTTGAGTATCGTTTCTTTAAACAGTCGAAACGGCAGTTTTGTTTCTTTTTAAGCGTTAATAATGGTTAAATAATGGAATAAAGTGGTTTTTTTTGAAAACTTTTTCTGTTTAATAATAATTAATGTTATATTTGCAAACTAAAGTTTGCGAACATAGGCTGCGCTC
>CAZXIQ010000245.1:0-3157 GCA_964640785.1 uncultured Bacteroidaceae bacterium
GAGCACTTTGCCTTCGGCGCCTTCGACGGGTACGGGTATTCCCCAATTAAGGTCGCGTGTAACGGCGCGGGGCTTAAGGCCTGTGTCGAGCCAGCTTTTGCACTGTCCGTAAACGTTGCTGCGCCACTCTTTGTGGTCGTTCAGAATCCATTGTTCGAGCCACTGCTGGTAGTCGTTGAGTGGCAAATACCAATGCTTGGTCTTGCGCTTTACAAGGGCGTTGCCGCTGTCGGCGTTGTAGGGGTTTATAAGTTCGTCGGGCGAGAGTGTTGCGCCGCATTTTTCGCATTGGTCGCCGTAAGCGTCGGCTGCGTGGCAACGTGGACACTCGCCTTTTATGTTACGGTCGGTGAGGAACTGTTGTTCGCCCTCGTCGTAATACTGTTCGCTTTCGAGTTCTACGAATTTGCCTTCGTCGTAGAGTTTCTTGAAAAAGTCCGAGGCAACCTCGCGGTGTGTGGTCGAGGTTGTGCGCGAATATACGTCGAACGATATTCCGAACCCCTCGAATGAGTCTTTTATTATCTTGTGGTAGCGGTCTACTACATCCTGCGGAGTGCAGCCCTCTTTCTTTGCGCGTATGGTTACCGGCCCTCCATGTTCGTCCGAGCCGCCTATGAAAAGTACATCCTCGCCTTTGAGACGTAGGTAGCGTACATAAATGTCGGCCGGCACATATACTCCGGCAAGATGTCCTATGTGAACGGGGCCGTTGGCATAGGGCAGGGCCGATGTTACCAACGTTCTTTTGAATTTCTTTTCCATGATGGCTATATATTTTGTCTGTTTGTCTTTGCGTATATTAACTTTACTAACTTGCAAAGTTAGTGATTTTATTTTAAAATATGAGTGTTGTCGCTTATTTATAATAGTGTGTATTGATATAATTTGTTGTATAATAGCCGAAAATAGTTTATTTTTGCATCGAAAAAGCACATTGGCGCAAAATAACTAAGAAGAATATATATCAAAATGCAAAGGATTTTGAATTCATCGGCTGCTTTTGCCGATACAAAGCTCACTATGAACTTCTTGATGGGTTGCGTGGTGTTGCATCTTTGCTTGTTTGCAAGAAAATTTTTGAAAAATAAAAAGTAGTTTAAAAGGCAACAGTGGTGTCGAGGCGGTGAAATAACAGAATTTTCATTATCTTCGCGCCATCTTAGAATAATAAAAGTATAATAATAATGAAAATAGCACTTATAGGTTACGGCAAGATGGGCAAAGAGATAGAGCGTATTGCCGTTGAAAGAGGACACGAAATTGTATCTGTCATAGACATTGACAACAGTGGCGACATTGAGGGTGAGGCATTTGCCACTGCCGATGTTGCTATTGAGTTTACGGCGCCTTCGGTTGCTTATGAGAATTGCAAACGTGCAATGGCGGCAGGCGTGAAGGTGGTCAGCGGCAGCACCGGATGGATGCAGCAGCATGGCGAGGAAATGAAGGCTTTGTGCGAAAAAGAGGGAAAAACACTCTTCTGGTCGAGCAACTTCAGTTTGGGAGTGGCAATATTCTCGGCTGTGAATCGCTATCTGGCGAAAATAATGAACAGTTACCCCGGTTATTCGGTTGAAATGACAGAGACTCACCACATACACAAACTCGACGCTCCCAGCGGTACGGCAATTACGCTTGCCGAGGGAATTATTGACTGTCTTGACAGAAAATCATCGTGGACAATGGGCGACCTTACAAACCCTGACGGTACTGTCACTGCAGCGCCTGTCGAGGCTGACGAGCGGTTGAGAATTAATGCGATACGTCGCGACGAGGTGCCCGGAATACACACTGTACGTTACGACTCTGTTGCCGACTCCATAACCATTACTCACGATGCTAAGAATCGTAGCGGATTTGCTCTTGGAGCTGTACTCGCAGCCGAGTTTGTTAAAGACAACTGTGGCTTTTTGGGTATGAAAGACCTTTTTAATTTTTAATCTTCGGAAAAGAAAAATACTTACAAAATGAGAAAGCCTGCAAAAAAAGATTGGATTAAACTTGCGGTGGCATTGTTGCTCTATCTGCTTTTCCTCGTGTGGGTCGAAAGCTGGTGGGGGTTGTTGGTTGTTCCCTTTATCATAGACAACTATATTACAAAATTCATTCCTTGGGGGTGGTGGAAAAAATCCGAAAATGCCACTCTGCGTCAAGTGATGAGCTGGGTGGATGCCATTGTTTTTGCATTGGTAGCCGTATATTTTGTTAATCTGTATTTTTTTCAGAATTATGTGATTCCCACCTCTTCGCTCGAAAAATCACTGCTTGTGGGCGACTATCTTTTTGTCAGCAAGATGAGCTACGGCCCTCGTAAGCCGCAAACTCCGCTTAGCATGCCTCTGACACAGCACACAATGCCGGTAACAGGTACGAAAAGTTACCTCGACTGCATACAATGGCCTTATGAACGCGTGGCAGGCTTGGGCAAGGTTGAGCTCAACGACATTGTGGTGTTCAACTATCCGGCAGGCGATACGGTGCTTGCCAATCCCGATTATATAGACTATTATGCCGAATGTTACCTTATAGGCGAGAGCCGTTACCCTAATAAGCCTCAGATGGATAGTCTCGACGCCGGACGTCGTCGCGCAGTTTACGACCTCTACTATTCTGCCGGCAAAGAGTATATAGAGCAGCATCCCGAACAATTTGGCGAAATTATGTGGCGTCCCGTCGATCGTCGCGAAAATTATGTCAAGCGTTGTGTGGCAATGCCCGGCGACACATTCGAAATAAGGGATAAACAAATATATATAAACGGCAAGGCCGGTAAACAGCCCGAAAATGTACAATTCAACTATTGGGTGAAATTTAAAAAAGCTCTGCCCGAGCGTTTGCGTCGCGAACTTGAGATAAGCAAAGAGGATTTGCAGCGTCGTTACTCCGATGGTACAATACTTTTGCCGCTGACTGCAAAAAGCTACGAGCGTCTGAAAAAATATACCGACCTTGTGGAATTTGTCGAGCCTATGAACAACGACCTTACTCAGGCTATCTACCCTTTGAATGGGTACACAGGTTGGACGGCCGACAATTACGGCCCTGTGTGGATACCCAAAAAGGGCGAGAGTGTGTCGCTGACGCTGGAAAATCTGCCGGTGTACGAACGTCCGATAGCTGTCTACGAGGGTAATAAGCTCGAGGTTAAGGATGG
>CAZXIQ010000246.1:0-3135 GCA_964640785.1 uncultured Bacteroidaceae bacterium
AACGCCTCTATCGCCGGCAGTTCAAAATATCGCGGTATTCCTTTTGGACTATGGGTGTACAACAGTTTCGTAAACAGCAAAGGAAAAATAGGGCAATGGATATTCAAAACCTTTGCAACAAGCCCCGTACTGTTATCAAATGTCAATCCAACGCTGCGAGCACAAGTGGCCGGTAACCGTCTGCAAAACTATGGCTACTTTAACGGAAAAGTGAGCGAAGAGATAGTTTACAACAAAAGGAACCCCAAAAAAGCAAAAGTAAATTACACGATAAAATTAGGCGAGCCATACACATACGACAGCATCGAATATCGCAATTTTTCGTCACGTGCCGACAGCCTTATAACAGCAACAAAAAGCAGCCGTATGCTAAAAAGCGGAGAACAGTTCAGTGTGCCCAACCTCACCGCCGAACGCACCAGACTGAACACCCTACTGCGCAACAACGGCTACTATTACTATCAGAGCAGCTACATAGACTACTTTGCCGACACCATCAACAACCCGGGACACGTCAGTCTGCGCATAGAGCCGCACAAAGGCCTGCCGGCGTACATCAGAAAACCCAAATACATGGGAAAAACCACATTGAAAGTGACAAAGTCGGGACACAACACATATAGCGAAAAACCAGACACAACAACATTCCGCAACCTTACATACATATTTAACGGTAAAAAACTTCCTGTACGTGCAGGAGCAATACTGCGCAATGTACAATTACGCCCCAGCGGACTATACTCACAGGAAAAACAATCGCTCACCCTGCAACAACTGAGCCAATTAAACATATTCAGCAGTCTGAATTTTGCATTCACTCCGCGTAACAACGACACAGCAAACGACACGCTGGACATGACCATCACCGCACAGCTCGACAAGCCCTACGACTTTACATTTGAGCTTAATGCAACCTCGAAAAGCAACAGCCAGATAGGGCCGGGCAGCAAAATAACCCTCGCACGCAACAACATTTTTCGCGGAGGAGAAACACTCAAATTCTCACTTTTCGGCTCGTACGAATGGCAGACAGACGAAAATATACGCGGACGGGAATCGGTGATAAACTCATGGGAAATAGGAACAAACGTGTCACTCACATTCCCAAGAATCTTTTTTCCATTGATACACCGCAGATACCTGCGTTTCCCATCATCAACATCGTTCAGCATATATGGCAACCAACTCAACCGCTCGGGATTCTTCAAAATGGTACACGTCGGCGGCCAAGCATCGTACATCCTAAGGCCCAAACACACCACCACACACACCATTATCCCCTTCCGTCTAACATACGACATGCTGCAACGTACCACAGCAAAATTCGACTCCATAATATCCGGTAACCGTTCGATAGCCAACAGTTTCCGCGACCAATTCATACCCGCCATGCAATACAGTGTCACCTACGACAATGCACAGACAAGCCACCGCAACAAAACATGGTGGGAAAATTCAATAACATCATCGGGAAACATCACCTCGCTCGCATTCTGCGCCTTTGGCAAAAAGTGGAACGAAAAAGACAAGAACATTTTCGACAACCCATACGCACAGTTTCTGAAATTCACCACCGAACTGCGCAATCTCTTTCGCATAAATTCGAGCAACCACATAGCCACCCGACTGATGGCAGGAATAATAACAAGTTACGGCAATTCCACCATAGCACCCTACTCCGAACAATTCTATATAGGCGGTGCCAATAGCTTGCGAGCCTTCACCGTCCGTTCAATAGGCCCCGGCAGCTACCACCCCGAAGAAGAGACACGCTATTCATACCTCGACGAAACAGGAACACTTAAATTCGAAGCAAATATTGAATACCGTACAAAAATATTCGGCAACCTGCAAGGAGCACTATTCATAGACGCCGGCAACATTTGGCTCATAAAGAAAGACAAAAATCGTCCGGGAGGCGAAATAACACTTAAAAATTTTGCCGACCAAATAGCCCTGAACACAGGGTTCGGCGTGCGCTACGATCTTGAATTTCTTGTATTGAGATTCGATGTAGGCGTAGCACTGCACTACCCATACAACACAGGGAAAAGCGGATATTACAACATACCCTCCTTCGGCCGAGGCTACGCATGGCATTTTGCCATAGGTTACCCATTCTAAGAAGTACCCGCAATAACCCAAATATTTCCATATAAAAATATTGATATTTAAAAATATTAACTACCTTTGTAGCTGTTAAATGAAAAACTATTAACTATAACAAATATAAAAAAACAAAAATTATGAAACCTACACTTTTTGTATTAGCAGCAGGTATGGGCAGCCGTTACGGTGGTTTGAAACAACTTGATGGTCTGGGCCCCAATGGCGAGACAATCATGGACTACTCTATTTTTGACGCTATTCGTGGCGGTTTTGGAAAATTGGTATTCGTAATCCGCAAAGATTTTGAACAGGATTTCCGCGATAAAATCCTCAGCAAATACGAAGGCCACCTTCCTACTGAATTGGTATTTCAAGCAATAGACGACCTTCCCGAAGGTTTCACTGCACCCGAAGAGCGTAAAAAACCTTGGGGAACCAACCACGCAGTGCTTATGGGTAAAAACGCTATCAAAGAACCATTTGCAGTAATCAACGCAGACGACTTCTACGGCCGCGACGCATTTGAAGTAATGGGTAAATGGCTCAACGAACTTCCCGAAGGCAGCAAAAACAGATACAGCATGGTAGGTTTCCGCGTATGCAACACACTCAGCGAGAATGGCAGCGTGGCACGTGGTGTATGCGAGAAAAACGATGAGAGCATGCTTACAGGTGTTGTAGAGCGCACAGAAATTATGCGTGTAGATGGCAAAATATGCTACAAAGATGAAAATGGCGCATGGATAGAGGTTGAGGAAAATGCACCTGTATCAATGAACTTCTGGGGTTTCACACCCGACTACTTCAACTACTCAGAGGAGCAGTTCATCGACTTCTGGAAAGAGACTGCATCCAACCCCAAATCAGAATTCTTCATTCCTTTGGTAATCGACAACCTCATCAACAGCGGTAAAGCTACTTGCGAAGTACTCGACACCACATCTAAATGGTTCGGAGTAACATACGCCGACGACCGTCAAGCAACAGTAGACAAAATTAAGTCACTCATTGAGGTTGGCGAATACC
>CAZXIQ010000247.1:0-3129 GCA_964640785.1 uncultured Bacteroidaceae bacterium
CAACCTTGCGATGAAATTGCATCGTCAGTCGGTGCCCATTCTTGGAACCTCTCCCGTTTCTATCGATAGAGCAGAGAACCGTCATAAATTCTCGGCTATGCTCGACCAGCTTGGCATTGACCAACCTGCATGGAAAGAGCTTACAAGTATCGAAGATATGGAGGCGTTTGTAGAAAAGGTGGGTTATCCTGTGCTTGTACGTCCTTCGTATGTGCTTTCGGGTGCTGCGATGAATGTTTGCTACAACGAGGATGAACTTAAAGAGTTCTTGCAGATGGCTGCCGAGGTTTCCAAAGAATTCCCTGTGGTTGTGTCGCAGTTTATGATGGAAACAAAAGAGATTGAGTTTGATGCTGTTGCACAGAATGGCGAGGTTGTCGAGTATGCAATTTCGGAGCATGTTGAGTTTGCAGGCGTTCACTCGGGCGATGCTACACTTGTGTTCCCTGCTCAGAAAATATACTTTGAGACTGCTCGTCGCATAAAGAAAATAAGCCGTCGCATTGCCAAGGAACTTAATATTTCGGGTCCTTTCAACATACAGTTCCTTGCTAAGAATAACGAGGTTAAGGTTATTGAGTGTAACTTACGTGCATCGCGCTCGTTCCCCTTTGTTTCAAAAATATTGAAACGCAACTTTATAGAGACAGCTACCCGCATTATGTTGGATGCTCCTTACAGCAGACCCGATAAGTCGGCGTTCGACATTGATTGGATTGGTGTTAAAGCCTCGCAGTTCTCATT
This sequence comes from uncultured Bacteroidaceae bacterium, assembly GCA_964640785.1. Taxonomy (GTDB): domain Bacteria; phylum Bacteroidota; class Bacteroidia; order Bacteroidales; family Bacteroidaceae; genus HGM04593. Next base: position 745 of record CAZXIQ010000247.1, read on the forward strand.
CTCACGTCTGCATCAGGCCGACCCTGTGCTTGGCGTGGATATGTCCTCGACTGGTGAGGTTGGTTGCATAGGCGACGATTTTGAAGAGGCTCTTCTTAATGCAATGATTGCTGTGGGCTACAATGTTCCTAAAAAGAATGTAATGGTTTCTTCGGGTGCATCAAAGTCTAAGGTGGACTTGCTTGAATCTTCGGCGCTGCTCGCTGCCAAAGGGTATAATATTTATGCAACATCGGGTACGGCAGATTTTCTTAATGCGAACGGAATTGCTGCTACTCCTGTTCTTTGGCCCGACGAATCTCCTGAGAATGAGAAGAATATAATGAAGATGATAGCCGACCACGATTTTGACCTTATTATAAATATTCCTAAAAATCATACTAAGCGCGAGCTTACCAATGGTTACAGAATACGTCGTGCGGCTATCGACCACAATATACCTCTTATTACAAATGCTCGTCTTGCAAGTGCGTTTATCCGTGCATTCTGCAAAATTGATGTAGAGGATATCCCTGTAAAGAGCTGGGAAGAGTATAAGTAATCGAATGGTTTTATAATATATAGTCCGTCTCACATTTGGAAGTGTTTCCGTTTGTGGGACGGATTATTATTTTAGTCTCTTTGTGTATGTATTATGGCCAAAATTGAAAAATGTAATAATTCTTTATTTGTTTTTTCCTTTTAAAGTTTGCCATAAAAAAAATAATTCATATATTTGCGGCGTGTGAGGACTATGTGAATAGTTTGCACATGTATCTAATCAGTTATGATAGTATAGTTTTTTCTTAGTTGTTTAGTAAAAGTGTTGCATTGTGAAATGCGACACTTTTTGTATTTTTAAAAATTGCGTTTGAAAAGATTTTTTAACGGTTCTTATAACAGAATAGGACACGATTTCCTACATATTGATATTTGAAGTGATAATGTTTTTTGAGAATTTTGCAATGAGTAAATGTTGCTTGCAGGAGTGCAAAAAATGTTTCCCGTGAATTAATTTTAAAATATCTGTTTACAATGTTTTGACATTCTATAAAATTAAATAAAATATTATAGTTTAAAAGAGGTTATTCAAACAAAAAGGGTTACATTTGCAATGTATTAAGGCGTGTTGCGTGTTTTTGTGTTATAGTATTGTACGTAACGTGCAACAAAGTGGTAAATAATAAAAGTGATTATATATGGACAATAAGATTCAAGAACTTACCGAGAAAATTTATAACGAGGGTGTTGAAAAAGGTCGCACCGAGGCTGAACGTCTTGTGGCAGAGGCAAATGCCAAGGCTGCGGAAATTGTTAAGGCTGCCGAGGCTCAGGCTCAGGAAATAGTGGCCGCTGCTCGCAAGGCTGCCGATGAATTGAATGCTAATACCCGCTCGGAACTTAAACTTTATGGTGGACAGGCCATCGGTGCCATGAAGTCCGAAATTGCTACCTTGGTTACAGATACTATTGTGAAAGAGAATTTGAACAAGGCTTTCAAGGATAATTTGCTCAAAGAGGTTATTCTTAAAATTGCCGAAAGATGGAACTCTGACGAACAGTTGGTTATTTCTACTGCCGAGGCCGAGGAACTGAAGGCATTCTTTGCTGCAAAAGCCAAGGAATTGCTTGACAAGGGTGTGACTATAAATCAGATTAACGGTGTTAAAGGTTTTTCTGTTTCACCTGCCGACGGCTCGTATAAAGTAAACTTTGGCGAGGGTGAGTTTGAGACATTCTTGAAATCATTCCTCCGCCCCCAAATAGTGGAACTTTTATTCTAAGCATTCCAAGAATATGAGTGATTATTATTGTTTGGTTGCAGGTTTGCCCGACATAGTTTTTGATGGCAGTAAGGTTAATTTTTCCATCGAAAGATTTAAAGAGGAAATTTATGCCGGCCTCACAAATGAGGATGCCTCGAAAATAGACCTCTTCTTCTATGCGTGGGACAACGAGAATATCATTGAGATTCTTCGTCACGGCACAGATGCCGAGCTTTTGCGTATAGGTCGCTACTCGCGTGAAGAGCTTGTCGAACTTGTTTCGGCTGTTAAAGGCGGCGATGCACGCACTTCGGCCTATCCTGCATATATGTACGATTTTCTTGAATATTATTTCGAGAATGAGGGACGCGAAGATGTGATGTTCGAGGATGTGCTTGCGGCGCACTATTATAATTATGCTGTGGGTTGCGGTAATAAATTCCTCTCGGAGTGGTTTGCGTTCAATAGGAATCTTAATAATCTGCAAGTGGCTTTCCTTGCTCGAAAGTTCAAACTGAATATAGCCGATTGCGTTGTTGGCGATGATGAGATTACAGAGACTATTCGTACATCGGGTGCGCGAGACTTCGGACTATCGGGTGTGATAGATTATTTGGAGACTGTGCAACGTTTGTGCGAA
>CAZXIQ010000248.1:0-3105 GCA_964640785.1 uncultured Bacteroidaceae bacterium
AGAACCGGGAAATGGTTTTCCATCGTAATTGGGATAACCCTTGAACGTGGGAATCGCGCCATTGTCGCGAATAAACTCCTCGGCAATCTTGTCAAGCTGGCGGGTAGTAACACCCGGCTCTATTATTTTAGCTACTTCGGCAAGCGTTCGGCCTACAAGCAGATTGCTCTGCCGAAGTAGTTCTATCTCGTCTGCTGTTTTAAGAAATATCATTCTTAATTTAGATTAACCCATACGACCTTTAATGTGACCTGATTTCAACAGACCATCGTAATGTCTCATCAACAAGTAACTTTCAATCTGTTGCAGAGTGTCAAGAACAACACCTACAAGAATCAAAAGTGAAGTACCACCAAAGAATTGAGCAAACTCTTGCTGTACACCGAAGATTCCGGCAAATGCAGGAATAATAGCTATTACAGCGAGGAAGAGTGAGCCGGGCAGTGTTATGCGCGACATAACCGTATCGATATATTCTGCTGTGGGCTTACCGGGTTTAATTCCGGGGATAAAGCCGTTATTGCGTTTCATATCTTCGGCCATCTGAACCGGATTAATGGTAATGGCTGTATAGAAGTATGTAAACACGATAATAAGCAAAGCGAATATAAGATTATATACCCACGATGTGTGGTCTAACATCAATCGCATGAAAGTAGGAATGTCAGCCTCGGTATATAAACCTGTAAATATCAGAGGTATGAACATTATAGCTTGTGCAAATATAATAGGCATTACATTTGCTGCATTTACCTTCAAGGGAAGATACTGACGAGCACCACTGAATGTTGCGCCGTTCGCAGTTTGCTTGGCATACTGCACGGGAACCTTGCGAGTACCTTGCAACAATGCGATTGCTGCACATATAACCAGAAGTAAAAATACAATCTCAAGGAGGAACATGATTACACCACCACCTGTCGCAGCCGTCATGCGAGAAACGAATTCCTGCATAAATGCTTGGGGCAAACGTGCGATAATACCTATCATAATGATTAATGATACACCATTACCGACACCTTTATCAGTGATGCGCTCGCCTAACCAAAGAACGAACATACTACCTGCCGCAAGAATGATTGTAGATGAGACCATGAAAAGTCCCAAGTTTATTGAATCATTAAATGCACCGGCAGCAGTGTAACGCAAGTTTGCTAAATAAGAGGGTGCCTGAATCAACAGAATCAACACTGTCAAATAACGTGTGTACTGATTGATTTTGCGACGACCACTCTCGCCCTCGCGTTGAAGTTTCTGGAAATAGGGAACCGCCATTGCCAATAGTTGCACAACGATAGATGCTGTAATATAAGGCATAATACCGAGCGCAAATATTGAAGCATTTGAGAATGCACCACCCGAGAACATGTCAAGCAACGACATCAAGCCGCCACTTGTCTGTTCTTGGAGCTTCGAGAGCATGCTGGGATCAATACCGGGCAACACCACAAATGAACCGAAACGGTAGATTGCGACTATTGCGATAGTGATACCCAAGCGCATTCTCAGGTCCTCAATTTTCCAGATGTTTTTTAATGTCTGGATAAATTTAAGGTTTGATAACTTATTAGCCATTTTTTAGAGCTTTACAACTGTTCCACCTACTGCCTCAATAGCCTCAACAGCCTTTTGAGAGAAAGCGTGAGCTTCAACTGTCAATTTTGCGCTGAGTGTTCCGTTTGCAAGAACCTTAACAAGCTGGTTCGAAGATACGAAACCTGCTGCTACCAACTCTGCAATATTGATTGTCTCCAAAGACTTCTTCTCGGCAAGTGCCTGAAGTGTAGACAAATTGATTGCTTTATACTCTACGCGGTTTACATTTTTAAAACCGAACTTGGGAACACGACGCTGCAAAGGCATCTGACCTCCCTCGAAACCGATTTTCTTTTTGTAACCCGAACGTGACTTGGCACCTTTATGACCACGAGTTGAGGTACCACCTCTACCCGAGCCTGTTCCGCGACCAATTCTTTTGCGAGCTTTTACTGAGCCTTCGGCGGGCTTCAGATTATTTAATTTCATAGCCAAATCTTTTTAAAATTAATTACTCTTCAACAATGGCAACCAAATGCTGAACTTTCTTAATCATACCACGAACAGAGGGATTATCTTCACATTCAACCACTTTGTTCATTTTTGTAAGACCCAGAGCATCAAGAGTGAGTTTTTGGGTCTTGGGAGCGCCGATGCGGCTTCTCACCTGTTTTACTTTGATAGTAGCCATAATGTTTCTCCTTATCCGTTAAATACTTTACTCAAACTTATACCTCTGTTCTGGGCAACTGTACGAGCGTCACGCATCATGCTGAGCGCCTCAATTGTTGCTTTTACAAGGTTGTGAGGGTTTGAAGAACCCTTAGATTTAGCCAATACGTCAGTGATACCAACACTCTCAAGTACGGCACGCATAGCACCACCGGCAACTACTCCGGTACCATGAGACGCGGGTTTGATAAACACTTCAGAACCGCCGAAACGTGCAATCTGCTCGTGAGGAACTGTTCCTTTAAGTACAGGAACACGAACCAAATTCTTCTTAGCAGCCTCAACGCCCTTTGCGATAGCAGCGGTTACCTCACTGGCTTTACCAAGACCGTAACCGATAATACCATCCTCGTTTCCAACAACGACAATTGCAGAGAAACTAAATGTGCGACCACCCTTTGTAACCTTGGTTACACGGTTGATTGCAACCAATCTGTCTTTTAATTCAACGTCGTTTGCGACTTTTACTCTATTATTAACTGCCATATTCATTAGAATTTAAGCCCACCATTACGTGCAGCATCAGCAACTTCTTTAACTCTCCCGTGGTAGAGGTAACCGTTACGGTCAAAAACAACAGTTGTAATACCTGCCTCTTTTGCCTTCTGTGCTATCATCTCACCTACTTTCGCAGCCTGCTCTTTCTTAGGCATTGCCTCAAGACCAAGCGATGAAGCCGATGCCAATGTACAACCTGTAAGGTCGTTGATTATCTGAACATAAATTTGTTTGTTGCTGCGGAAAACACTCATACGGGGACGCTCGGCAACACCTGTTACCTTATTGCGTACTCTATATTTAATCTTGGTACGTCTTTCTATTTTTGTTGTCATATGC
>CAZXIQ010000249.1:0-3100 GCA_964640785.1 uncultured Bacteroidaceae bacterium
GTATGGGGGTTACAGGCGAAACAACATTAAAGAACGATTGGTCACTTGAGTATGGCGCAGATGTTGTCGGAGACAAGAATTTATCCTCCGATATTTTCATACATCAAGCATACGCCGATGTTTCGTGGCGATGGTTGCGACTGAGTGTAGGAAAAAAAGAGCGTCGCGGAGAACTTAAAAACCCCTCTCTTTCTACCGGCGCATTAATTGAATCGGGCAATGCTGCACCAATTCCGCAAGTAAGAATAGAGGTACCCGAATATCGCGATTTTTTCGGGACCAACGGATGGTTCGGTCTGCGCGGACACATAGCCTACGGTTGGTTCGACGACGGTAACTGGCAAAAAAATTGGGTCGCCACCGACACACGCTATGCACAAGATGTACTGTACCACTCAAAAGCCCTATTTTGGAAGATAGGAAAAGAACAAAGTTTCCCACTGACATACGAAGGAGGAGTGCAATTTGTTTCACAGTTCGGTGGCAAAATATACAACTACATGAATAATACCGGAGTAGATTTTGACATGCCTGTGAGACTAAAGGATTTTTGGGCTATTTTTATATTCTCGTCTGGTGATAAAAAATATAATCTTTCCGACCAATTAAACGTAGCAGGTAATCACATTGGCAGTTACCACCTGTCATTAAAATGGGACGATGAAAATTGGTCGCTACGCGGGTATTACGAACACATGTTCGAGGACCATTCCGGCATGTTCTGGGAGTATGGCCTATGGAAAGATTGCCTTGCAGGCGCAGAATTGCAAATGAAGAAATTCAAGTGGCTCGACAATATTGTTTTTGAGTACTTTAATTCCCGCGACCAAGCAGGGCCTATATACCATGATACAACCGATGAAATTCCCGACCAAATAAGTGCTGTTGATGAATATTTTGAACACCACACATACCCCTGCTGGCAACAATATGGCATGACCATAGGTACCCCCCTGATTACTTCGTGCTTGTATAACAAAAATAACAAACTGACAATATATAACAATCGCGTAGAGGTTTTTCACTTAGGGCTCTCAGGACATCCGCTGACAGAACTCGAATACCGTCTATTGCTTTCAAAGTCACACAATTGGGGTACATACAGTATCCCATTTACAGAAATTAAGGGCAACCTGTCGGGATTGATTGAATTATCATATGCACCACAGTGGGCCGATGGCTTTTCTGCATCATTCTCATTTGCCTTTGACGACGGCGAATTATACGGTAACAACAAGGGAGTGATGTTCGGAATTAAAAAATGTGGAAAGATTTTTTAAACACTCTTTAATTACCAATAAATAGCACATTTAAAATTAAAAAACTGTTTAAATTACAGTAATTGAAAATTTCCGATTCTCTATTTATGTCGGCTACATTCCAAATAATTACTCCACCCATATTGACTTTTGAAACATTTGTATTACTTTTGTTTTTTATAATCATATAAGTATACAAATATAAACAACATAAAAATGTCAAAAACTGCTTTAATAACAGGAGTTACCGGACAAGATGGTTCTTTTCTTGCCGAGTTTCTTTTGGAAAAAGGATACGATGTTCATGGAACCATAAGACGTTCGTCTGTTGATTTTCGCGAACGTATATCACATCTTGAGGGACACCCCTCCTTTCACCTGCATTATGCAGACATGAGCGACTCTATGAGCCTTATAAAAGTTGTGGCTGCAGTTCGTCCCGATGAAATATACAACCTTGCCGCACAAAGCCATGTTCAGGTAAGTTTCGATGCCCCGGAGTTTACGGCCGACGTAGATGCTACCGGAGTGTTGCGTGTATTAGAGGCTGTTCGTCAATGCGGGCTCGCATCAACATGCCGCATATACCAAGCATCAACGTCAGAGCTATACGGCAAGGTTGAGCAGGTTCCCCAGAATGAAGAGACACCTTTTCACCCATACAGCCCCTATGCAGTGGCAAAACTATATGGTTATTGGATAGTCAAGGAGTACCGCGAGGCGTATAATATGTTCTGTTGTTCGGGAATTTTGTTCAACCACGAGTCGGAGCGTCGCGGAGAGACTTTTGTTACCCGCAAAATTACTCTTGCGGCAGCACGCATAAAGCAGGGCAAGCAAGATAAGCTATATTTGGGTAACCTATCCTCGTTGCGCGACTGGGGCTATGCAAAAGATTATGTCGAGTGCATGTGGCTTATTCTGCAAAATGAGCGTCCCGAAGATTTTGTGATTGCCACCGGCGAACAGCACTCTGTTCGCGACTTCTGCTACCTTGCATTCAAACATGTGGGCATAGAGCTGGAATTTGTTGGCGAGGGCATCAACGAAAAGGGAATAGACAAAGCAACGGGCCGTGTACTTGTAGAGGTGTCACCCGATTTTTTCCGTCCCACCGACGTAGTGAACCTTTGGGGCGACCCCACAAAAGCTCGAAAAAAATTAGGATGGAATCCGTTGAAGACCTCTTTTGAACAACTTGTAAAGATTATGGTCGATGCAGACATGGCAAAAGTTGCCGTAGAGCATGCAGGCGAGCATATACGTACCAATCTTGCCGAATACCTCGAAAAAGGTATCGTAAAATAAGTTCAGCCATGATGGAAAAAGGAGCAAAAATATATGTCGCCGGACACAGAGGCATGGTTGGGTCGGCTATTGTACGCGAATTGCAGCGCAACGGATACACAAATATCATTACACGCACACACAAAGAGCTTGACCTGTGCAGACAAAAGGATGTTGAGGAGTTTTTTGCAGCCGAACGTCCGGAGTATGTATTTCTTGCCGCAGCCAAAGTAGGCGGCATTATAGCCAACAGCAATGCATTGGCCGATTTTATGTACGAGAATATGATTCTCGAAATGAATGTAATACATGCAGCTTGGCAAAATAGATGCAAGAAATTGCTATTTCTCGGCTCCTCGTGCATATACCCCCGCTTGGCCCCCCAACCAATGAAAGAAGATTGCCTGCTGACATCCTCGCTGGAACCAACCAACGAGGCTTATGCTCTTGCAAAAATATCGGGCCTCAAATATTGCGAATATCTTAACCATCAATATGGAACCGACTACATAAGTGTGATGCCCACCAATCTGTATGGTCCAAATGACAATTAC
>CAZXIQ010000250.1:0-3084 GCA_964640785.1 uncultured Bacteroidaceae bacterium
ACTAAACATCAGGAAAGGTCCAACCGTCAGCACAACACAATTGATTGTACAGAAAGCCCAACCAATCTCAATGACAGGTGTCGAGTGAACAATTCCCGGCACAGCCTGAACATAGAACGAATATATCGTCAAGAAAGCACCTATAAGCATCGCGACAAGTCCTACAAAGAAACGCTTTTTACGTCCCCAAGCAAGATGCACACGAATATAATGGGCAATAACCAGATAGCCCAAGTATCCCGAGAAATTCCACAACATGTGATACTCGTTCCAGAAACATTGCCCCCACACTTCGCCGCACCAACGGTTAAGGAAAGGAATGCAGGTAGAGAGCAGGAAAAGCCCTATAAAGAAACGCTCTTCACGCGCAGTGGCAGTACTCAACCAAGGTGAGATTACAGGAATAAACAGGTAAAGTCCAATAAGAGGATAAATGAACCAAAAATGTCCGGCCAATGTAGGAAAGTTCAGCAACAGACGCGAAAGGTCCTTCATAGAAGTAGCCGCATCAATCTGTCCCCACAACAGAGGCAATGTACTATATAAAATCATGAAAATAAGGAACGGAGGCACCACACGGGCAAAACGACGTGAATAAAACTGCCACGACGTTTGTCCCTTTTTCATCGGCACCAACAAATAGGCCGACACAATCATGAAAAGCGGCACAGACATACGCGAAAAACCATCATAAACCGACACCCACAAACGGTCGGCCTCGTTAGCCAAGAAAGATTGCGGACCTGCCATGTCGGTAGAGCCTTCAGCACCGTAGAAATTCTCGCTTGCATGAACCAACATCACAAGGAAACAAGCAAAAATACGCACATAATCAATAAAAACGACACGTTTCATCATAAATAATAGTATAGTATTTGTTAATAACGCTTACAAAAATATAAAACGTAATACTAATTAACAAATTTACAACAGTTAAACAGACTAAGCAATCACTTTTTCACGACGAAGATAAGAGATAATAGCCTCCTCAATAAGCTGATGCCCCGCCTCATTAGGGTGAATACCATCCTCACACAGATAGTCGAAATAATTCCGGCGCTCAAGAAAAACAGAGGTAATATCTATAACCGGAGTATGTGTAAGTATTCCCAACCGCATAACCTCCATATTATAACGCTCGTGCCAACGATCGATGTTCAGAACAGAGCCATGCAACCATTTGAGAATATTCTCCCCATTTAAGTCCTTGGAAAAAAAGCGAAAATAGCGCTCGGGGTCAAGCACAGGCAAAGATAGCAACACAGGACGACCACCCATAGCCTTTACCCTCTCTATAAGTTCCCTGTATTTTTCACTGAACAATTCGATAGGAACATTAGGATGATGAATATCATCGGGATTTTTCGAAATTTCGCTCCAATTATAATCACAATCATTCCCACCATAATCGAACAACACATAATCTGCCGATTTTATTCTGTCGGCATATCTATCCACGAACCGCATACCATGAGTAACCATTCCACCGAAACGGGCAAAATTCTCAACCTCTATACCCAAGGTACGACGACAGCGAGCCGCAAAGCCCATGTCGCTAATCTTATATTTAAGACCGTTCAAAGGAGAATTTTCCTTATCGACAACAATGCCTTTCATCACAGAATCGCCAAAGCAACAAACAGTTCTAAACCCGGTAGTCATACGTCTATTTTTTCTATTTTTTGTAATTTAGCGGCAAAATTATACACACTCACCACTCAAACAAAAACATAATGAAACAAGCAGCGCCTACGGGGTAAAAGACTGTATTTAGGGGTAAAATTATCTATTCAGGGGCGAAACTAAGAGTGATTAAACACAAAAAGTCCGCCCTGCATGCCTGTAAAAGGCACGAAAAGCGGAATTTGAAACTAATTAAAGGCCTTTCTCTTTTGATTCATTCCACAGAGCATCCATTTCACCAAGTGTCATATCGCGTAAGGACTTTCCTTGGGCCTTGGCACACTCTTCTACATACGAAAAACGATTGTAGAACTTTTTGTTGGTAAGTTCAAGCGCATTATCGGGATTAATATGGTAAAGACGACCTGCATTGACAAGACTGAAAATAAAATCGCCAAACTCTGCCTCGGCAGCAACAGCGTCGCCACGTTCAAACTCGACACGCAACTCATGCAACTCCTCGGCAACCTTGTTCCACACATCCTCTTTATTTTCCCAATCGAAACCCACATTCGCAGCCTTTTCCTGCATGCGATAAGCCTTGATGAGCGAAGGCAATGAGGACGGAACACCGGCAAGAAGACTTTTATTGCCACCCTTCTCACTTAGTTTCAACTGCTCCCAATTCTTACATACTTCGCCCGCAGTCTCGGCCTTGGCCGAGCCAAAGACATGAGGATGGCGATAGATAAGTTTCTCGCACAAACGGTCAAAAACATCCTTAAGGTCAAACTGCTCTTTCTCCGAAGCAATCTTTGCATAAAAAGCCACATGCAGGGCAACGTCGCCCAATTCCTTACAAATATTCCGAGTATCGTCATTAATCAAAGCCTCGGAAAGTTCATACACCTCTTCTATTGTATTGGGGCGCAAACTGTCATTTGTCTGTTTTTTATCCCACGGACACTTCTCGCGAAGTTCGTCGAGAACATCCAAAAAACGGCCAAAAGCCGCTAAAATTTCACTTCTGCTGTGCATATTATTTAATTTTTCGGCTGCAAATGTAATTAATTTAATAATATAGATTAACTTTGCAGTTAATTTTTAGCAACAAAAAAACGAAACGATAAATTAAAAAACAAAATACATGAGTTTAGCAAGCACATATATTCCGGCAGAAGTTGAAGAAAAATGGTACGAGTATTGGATGAAACACAATCTGTTTCACTCCGAGCCCGACGAGAGAGAACCTTACACGATAGTAATACCCCCACCCAACGTCACCGGAGTATTGCACATGGGACACATGCTGAATAACACCATTCAGGACATACTCGTGCGCCACGCCCGCATGTTGGGCAAGAACGCATGTTGGGTACCGGGCACCGACCACGCATCTATTGCAACCGAAGCCAAAGTAGTAAAGAAACTGGCCGAGCAAGGCATTAAAAAGAGCGACCT
>CAZXIQ010000251.1:0-3055 GCA_964640785.1 uncultured Bacteroidaceae bacterium
ACCAACTATCTTGCGACTTATACTCTTTTCCTACTATTGTGTTGTCTGACTTCAGCCCGACGCATCCGCCATGAACATTGTCAAGCTCCATGTACAGGTATCCGTTCTCTAAAGATATTATGCGGAACTTGGCTGCTTCGCTTGCATTGGTTGTGGTTGTTGCGGGGTTGTTCTTGGGCATGCTTGCAATGTATATGCCGCTTCTCGTCTTTATGCGGTAGAGGCTGTCATCTTCAGTCTCGAATGCCCAATTTTTACTGTTTTGTGTGTTTCCGCCTTTTGTCACGCTCAAGCCTGACGCCGATGCGCTGAGCGAATATGTTGAGTTGTTTTTGGGGCTTAGTGAATAGTAGTTTAGCGGTTTTATTTTTATTACCGAGTTTGATGTATACACTTTGCTCAGCTCTTTGTCAATGAGTGTAAGGTATTCTCCGAATGTGTGTACACTCTGGTCGTTGTTGTCGATTGCTGCTTGTGCCGAGTCTTTAAGTTCGCTCAGGCGCGACAGTTTGTTGGGAAGGTAATAACCTACTTTCAAGCTGTATTTGTCGGTGTATTTTACATAATAATCTGTTGTTTTAAGGGCGTACCCGAGGGCTGTTTTTTGTGCCTCTGCGCTACTGTCGGCATAGGGAGCAAGCACAACTTCGTCGCCGTCTCCCTCGGCTGCAACTATTTTTATGCCGGGGTCGGCTGCAAGCTCTTCGGGAATGGTGAATTTCAGCTTGTTTGACATTGCTTTATATTCTCCCTTGCCGTTGTATACTTTGAATCCTACGGCTCCGCTGCCTTTTTCAATGATGATGGTTTTTCCTATTTTGGTGTATGTGTAGCCGGTTGCTTCGGGGGTGTTGTCGGGAGCATAATAGGTAAACTGGCCTACATCGCCACATTTGCCCAGTGCAATGTCGCTTTGCAGTCTGTTGCCTGCTGTTCCGTCGGTGCGCGGAGTAGCCTCTATGCGGTCTTCGATAAACTCTATTGCAGGTGCTTTGCGGCTGTAAGATGCCATTTTTGCCAAAGTTTTATCTATCATCTGCTGTGTTACGGTAAGGTCTTTGTAGGCGGCCTCTTTGTCGGTAAGTTGGTATATGGGCTTGAAGAATCCCCATACTTTAAAGTATTCTGTCAGGTCCATGTTGGCTGCTTCGCAACATTTTTCGGCAAAGTGTAGAATATCTTTGTTGCCTTGCACGTGTGTGGGCGACGTGTCTATTCCGTCCTCTCGCAGCAGTGCGAAAAGTTTAGGGTAGAATTCTGTGTCGTTGCCTGCCATGTGGAAGTATAGGTACAGTTGCCACCACATTCTCATGCGGCTTTCTCCTAACATGCTTGTCCATGGTTTGTTTGCTGCAAAGTCGCGGCTCAGTGTGGCTATGGTGTCGCCACGCGACATGTATCGTCCCATTTTATACATTGTCAGGTTGGCGAAGAGGTTACAACTAAGCTCTGTTGTGCCTATTACCTGTATGGAACCTTGGTGTGTGTGACCAAGCTCGTGGCTGGGGCCCCACACATTGTCGTGGTTGCTCTGTACTGTGTTGTAGGGTAGCAATTTGTAGATATATTTTACGCCGTACTGTGTACGGTAGGCTGTTGATGCCTGATAGGTGTGGTCGTCGTCGAGGGTAATTGCGCAGTGCAGGTTGTTGAACTTCACTCCGTATATCCCTTTGTCCCATCCGAGTAGTTCTTGGTCCCACTTGAGCATGTTGTCCCACCAATTTATGGCATTAAGTATGCTGTCTTTGCAGCAGTTGCTTGCTGTTATCCAACTTTTTTCCATGTGGTAGAGCACACGCTCGCCTTTTACCTGTATCACAGGGTGTGTGGCAAGGTTTTTGGTTATGTCGCGCCAATCTTCGTCGGTGTGTACACCTTTTTCAAAGAATCCGTTTACCGTTCCGTTCTCTATATGTATTTTAATGTCGGGGTAGTCGGCTAATACTTTGCCGTTGTTGTGTGTGTTTGCTTCGTAACGGATGAATAGGGTGGAAAGGTCGAAACTTATGGGAATTATGTTTAGTCCGATTTTAAGTGTGTCGAGAATTCCACTTGTGTTTGTGTTTACAATTTCATAAAGCCCAAGTAAGGCATTGTCTTTAATTTCGCCCTCAACGAATATGTACATCATTTCGTTGGCATTTCCGTAGATGCCTGTGGGGTTGTTAAGGTAGGAATATTCGTTGGCTTGAAGTATTTTGTGCCATTCATCGGCGTTTGCATAGGCTTTGTATTCGCGTACACGAAACTCTTTCTCGCGTTTGCCCCATGTGTTGTTTTTTACTTTTATGGCAGTGTTTATTATCACTTCGGGCATTTCTTTCATTGTTTCACGCAAGGCATCGTCGCTCATTGAGGCATATTCGCTTTTAAGCTCGCTGCACGAGCGGTCGGTGAAAAATTGGGCAAGTTTGTCGTTGTATTTGTCTACATTCTTGATAATTTCCTGTTGTTGGCGGAATTTCTCTTGTTGCTCGGCAAGTACCTCTATGCTTACACCTGCATCCTCGAATACCCATTCTGTGGCACTTGTTTGGCCGCTTGTTGTGGATGAGTACCATAGTACCACTTCGTTGAAAGGGCTTGAGTGCATGCCTCTTGATTCGGTAGAGGTACATAAGAGGTTGTAGAATCCGTTGTTTTGTTTATTCTCTTTGATGAAGAATTCTTTGGGAGTGTCGGCCATTCTGAAGTAGCCCGACAACTGCGTTGTGTGTTGCACATAGGCTCCGGTGAGTCCGTTTTTTATGTACACACTGTTGTCGCTTGCTTTTTCGAGTACCCACATCTGCTCATAGGCATTATTGCTTTTTGCCATTGTCTGAATGATGTTGTCTTTGTAGTTGGCAACCATACAATGGTAGTTCTTGCCGGGAGTGAGTATCCGGTAAGCTTTTCCTGTTTCGGGGGCTGTGTATTGACCCCATGCAATGTTGCAACAGAGTAGTGTTGTCAATGCGATGAATAGATATTTTTTCAGCATAGTTGTATGTTGTTTGTTTTTTTATGAATTTTGTTTGAAAGATAAGAATTTATGTTTGATTTTCTTATA
>CAZXIQ010000252.1:0-3001 GCA_964640785.1 uncultured Bacteroidaceae bacterium
TGTATTTTTTATTGGGAGTAAAGTCTGCGCGTAATCCTTCGGGCTTTTTATATGAGAAGTCTGTATCGTCGATAACCCTGTCGGCAAAGCCTGTGGCGGCCATTGCACTGTGGAACAGGCTGAAAAAGCTGTGTTTCTCAATCTGTTCAGCTATTTTAGCTCTTATGGGGTTGATGGGTTTATCGATGAGGTGTACGATTCCATTTTCAACATCGTGGTCGCCACTGATAATGAATGCGCTGTTGTTGAGCATAATGTAGAAACGTTCATCAGTAACTTTGTAACTTATTACTAATGAACGGTCGTTAAAATTCCATTTTCCTATTGCTCCCTCGCCAAATTCGGCAGTGTGGTAATTCTTTTCTATAAGATGTGTGCGGGCAATGACGTTAGCCATTGAGTCGCTGAGGTCTTCGACGAGTGGCGAGGTTACTCCCGTCCAAACGGGTGTTTCACTATCTTTTGTCGCCCAATAAATGCTGTCTTTTTCGGCAATAAACTTTTCCACTCCATCGTTGTCGGGCAGGAACAGTGTGTATTGCCCGTAGGTTGATAGCAATCCCATTAAATTGGCACGTTCGAGCAAATTTATAAAATGTGAATACTTGTCGCTACGGTTAAGCATGTAGTCGGCAACAGTTTCGCCTGTAAAGGTGTAACGGTTGCTCTTGTCAATCTCGTCGGTGCAAGCGACTATTGACAGGGCTATTGCGAATATGCAGAGTATTCGTTTCATTTTATAATGATATATATTAAATACAGAATTATACTCCTAACGGAGGAAGTGGATTACCGCAACGATCTTCAAATTCAGCAAACCCTGTTTCGCAACCATCATTATCACGAACGCATACAGCAATTGTTTCATATCCTTCATGAGATATAACACATGTTGATGGATAAGGATACTTACTGCAATCCATACTTACAAATTCTTTCAATGCTCCTGTTGCACATGTTGCACTACATAGTGATGATGATGAATTTTCATACCATCCTCCACAAATATTTTTCATTTCGGCAGTTGTCAGTTTTGTGGCATCTTTCAGCACAATAGGTTTAATCTTTTTCATAGTTGTATGTTTTATTGTTAAGTAATGCACAAATATACTAACAAACGAGCGAGAAATATGAAACTTGTTTCAATATTTTTCCCAGCGAGTGCAGTCTATATTCGTCGTTTACGACAAATATAAAATTATTAATTCTAAATAAACTAAGATTTGTGTTTTATTTGAATACAATATACTATTTTTCAGTGTCTATCCTCGGGCTTTGTTGGGTCGTTTATTATGTGCAGCGGAACAAACTCAATGTAATCAAAATCGAAATAGGAACAATTTTCGTTCAGGTTTCTGAAACGTATCCAATGCTCACCCTCGGTCAAATGAACTTCTGTAATAATCTTGCGAAGAGTCTGATGATTATTACGTGACGCGACTAATGTCCCATTATTATAGTTCCATGTGTAATAAGAATCTGGGCCTTTCATATATCCGCGATTGCGCATCTGCTTATCAAGTTCTTTGCCGTTGTCCAACGTCTCGGAATCATGTTGCCATCCAATCACAGGGTCGTTGTGTGGAATGCGAGTATCTATGGGCAAGGAACATACTTTACCGTCAACATATGGTTGTAACACACAATGTCCTGATTGAAAATTATTGCTCGGCACGTCGGGTATTGACAAACGTATTTCGTACGTTCTTTGTGGCAAAGGCGGTAGGCGGAAAGAGGTGTCGAAGTTTTTGTGACACCTTACAACGTCTCCCATATAATGCCTGCTTGGTATGTATGAGAAATAATTTGCATCAATAGCTGTGCTTGCTATGTTTTTGCTGTAATTATATGACATGTACCCGGCTGTTGTGTAACGTAAATTGTTGCTCGAAAGTTCGGGCAGCAGTGTGACAAAGTCGATGCGCAAGCGTTCGTTGAGAATGTTTCCCACCATTTCGTCATCATCATAAACAAGTATTTTATCTATTGGTTGTATCACTCCGTTCATGGCCAAGGATGTGAAATGTGAATATGCCTTATTTGATTGCGTAAATTCGGTAGGCTCAATGAGACGCACATTCAGATGCTTACGCATTTCGTTATTATAGACTTTACCCTCTTTGGGTCTGTTTATATAGACCCAAGCATCGTCAGTGCTGCTCAACGGCTTTACTACTTTCATCAGTTTACCAAGCATTGTTTCTATATAGTCGTACCAGTCGTGTCCCGAAACAAGAATCTCTTCGCGCGGAGTTGTTACTATAGTCGTTGGCACTATTTTGTTGTACGTAAGTTCGCGTGGCACAAAATGGTAGGCTACGAATTTGTAGAGGGCATTGCGCGGGCTTTTATAATTATCCTTGTCTTCTGTTCCGTACCACTTTTCGGCAAACGCCTTAAGGTCGTCGAGAGTGTAAATGCCATTGGCGTTGAAAATTTCGTCTGTCTCTATAAATCCCGTATATTTATAAAATTTCTTCTTGACATTAAATTCCACATACATTGGCGCATCCTCAACATCAATCGGTTGAAAATTCAAGTCCATATATTGCAGCAATGAATCACAGAAACTCGTTTCGCTTAATGCGGCACTAAAAATGGAGAAGAAGCTATATTTTGCAATGTGCATCGGCAGATAGTAGTTCGTCTCTTCAATCACATTATCAACAATGTGTACAACCCCATTTTCTACCATATTGTCGCTGCTGATGATGGCCGCGCAGTTGTTAAGTTTTATATAGAAACTCTCTTTTGTACTTTCGTAAGAGACACCCAAATATCTGTCGTTGTAATTCCAACGGGGTAATGCTCCGTCGTCGAATGCGGCTGTCTGATAAATGCTATCAACAAGATGTGTGCGGGCAATTACATTCATCATTGAGTCGCTGAGTTCTTCGACGAGTGGCGAGGTTACTCCTGTCCACACTGGGTCGTCTGTATCTTTTGTTGCGTGGTAGATAGAATCTTGTTCTTGCACGAATTTTTCGACAGCATCGTTGTC
>CAZXIQ010000253.1:0-2982 GCA_964640785.1 uncultured Bacteroidaceae bacterium
AGCTATGGATGATGTTGATTATGATAAAAAACGTTATTTGCGTTATCTTGTTGAGGCTGAAAAATTTATAGCAGAAGAGGATTTTTTGATAGCAGATGAATTGTGGTCTTTTTTGGCTAACTCGGATAATGCAATGCAAGAAATACTCGAAATTATAAATAGTATAGCAACGCCACAGTTTATGGATAAATTTGTGGCATTGCAAAATAAAACCATGACTGATAAAGAAAAACGTAAATTATTTGAAGAATGGTTTTTGTATTCAGAATTGTATATTATGGATAATGTTCGTCGTACTTCTTCAAATTCTCGATTGTATAATCAATGTGTGTTTAAGAATGATGGCAGTTATAATATCAGAAGACGCGAACTGATATAATCTAATTTAATTTCTTTCTTTATTTTGAAATACTCTTCTTAAATAAACATTGTTGCAAGAATTGTTTATTTGCAGGTTTTTAAGTATATTTGCACGCTCAAAATACAGAGAATACCTTAATAAATAAATTGTATACTTATGATTAATGCACAAGACATTAAAATCGGAACCGCAATCCGCATGGATGGCAAATTGTATTTTTGTATAGATTTCTTGCATGTAAAGCCCGGTAAGGGAAATACATTCATGCGTACAAAATTGAAAGATATTGTTGATGGCTACGTACTTGAGCGTCGTTTCAATATTGGCGAGAAACTCGAAGATGTACGTGTAGAGCGTCGTCCCTATCAGTATCTTTATCAAGAGGGTGATGACTACATCTTCATGAATAACGAGACATACGAGCAGATTCCTATCCCCGGACACCAGATTAACGGATTGCCCTATATGAAAGAGGGAATGACACTCGAAGTTGTTACAGATGCAACAACCGAGACAGTTCTTTTTGCAGACATGCCCATTAAGGTTGTTCTTGCAATCACATACACCGAGCCGGGTCTCAAAGGCGACACTGCAACCAACACCACAAAGCCCGCAACACTCGAAACAGGTGCCGAAATTCGTGTACCCCTCTTCATAAACGAAGGCGAGCTTGTCGAGGTTGATACACGTAACGGCGATTATGTTGGTCGCGTAAAAGCATAATTATATAACCTGCCATAAAACAAAAAGTCTTGTTATACTCTATTATTATACCCGTCTACAACAGAGCGAACGAAGTAAAAGAGCTTCTTGAAAGCCTCTGCGCGCAGACAGTAAAGCCTTTTGAATTATTGATAATAGAGGATGGCTCAAATGAACGATGCGATTATTTACTCGATCGCTATCGTTCATTTTTTCCTATCCATTACTATTATAAGCCCAATTCGGGGCGCAGCGACACCCGCAACTACGGTCTTGAACGTGCAACAGGCGATTATATGCTGTTCTTCGACTCCGATGTAATACTCCCGCCGCAATATTTCGAAAAACTCGAGGCGGCCATGAACGAAGAGTATGCCGACTGTTTCGGCGGCCCCGATGCAGCCGACAGTTCTTTCAACGACATGCAAAAGGCTGTGAACCATTCGATGACCTCTTTCTGGACAACCGGCGGCATACGCGGCGGCAAGGCTGTCATGGAGAAATTCTGCCCTCGTACCTTTAATATGGGCTTGTCCAAAAAGGTGTACGACACTGTTGGCGGGTTCGAGGACATGATGGGCGAGGATATTGACCTTAGTCTCAGAATCAGGGCGGCAGGTTTCAAGATACGTCTCATCAGGGAGGCTTTTGTCTATCACAAACGTCGTGTAGACCTCAGCCGTTTTTTCAAGCAGGTAAATAATTTCGGGCAGGCACGAATATGGCTGAAAATCAAACATCCCGGATCGTTGAAAATAGTTCATGCCCTTCCGGCATTGATGTTGGTGGCTGCGGCCATGCTGTTGGTTGCCTCTTTCTTCTGCCCGATGCTGTTGCTGTTGCCTCTCTTATACCTAATGCTTATATTTTTCGATTCACTGTCGAAGAACAAGAGCCTTAAGGTGGCAGCCCTCTCAGTGGTAACTGCCATTGTGCAGATAACAGGTTACGGCACAGGGTTTATGAAAGCCGTTTGGTTCAAGGTTATATTGCGCCAGCCGCTTGAAACAAAAGCTAAATTGACTAAACTGTATAACAGAGGTTAGAAAACGTCAAATATTGGAAACAAACGGCAAGAAATTAAGTATCAGGGAGTGGCCCGAGGATGACCGTCCCCGCGAAAAGGTGCTCCGTAACGGAGTTTCCACCCTCAGTAAGTCCGAACTTCTGGCAATACTCATTGGCTCGGGCAACGCCGAGGAGTCGGCTGTTGAACTAATGAAAAAAGTGCTTGCCTCGTGCAACGACAGCATAGCCGAACTATCCAAGCTCACAGTCGAGGAACTTTGTCGTTTCAAAGGTATCGGCTCGGCCAAGGCAATAACCATTATAGCCGCCTGCGAACTGTGGAAACGCAGGAAAGACGACAGAAACGAACACTGCATAGTACGTGTCTCGCAAGATGTGTACGACTATTTCTATCCCCTGTTGTGCGACCTGACAATAGAGGAATGCCATGTGTTGCTGCTCAACAATATGAACCGTGTCATAGACAGTGTCAAGGTGGGCAGCGGCGGATACACCGGTACAATGGTCGATATACGCTATGTGTTACGCGAGGCATTGTTGAAACGTGCCACAGGGTTGGTGCTGTGTCACAATCATCCGTCGGGAAGCCTGAAACCAAGTACCGAAGATGATAAACTCACGCAAAGCGTGGCTGCGGCCTGCAAGATAATGAACATACGCTTTCTCGATCACATTATATTTACTGATAGAAGATATTTTAGTTACAAGGACGAAGGACGTTTATAACTATGGATGAAAAATTTCAATTGGAAGAGAAAATTGTCTCTATGTTGAAGACTGTTTACGACCCGGAAATTCCGGTAAACATCTACGACTTAGGGCTTATATACAGAATAGAGGTAAAAGAGGGTAATGCGGTAGAGGTGGACATGACACTTACTGCCCCCAAC
>CAZXIQ010000254.1:0-2938 GCA_964640785.1 uncultured Bacteroidaceae bacterium
AACGACCGCACAATCTCAATATTGATGCGCGGACAAATACCGGTGCAAGACCCCTCACAGGTAAACACTGCACCCGACCCCGAAAAAGCACAAAAGCCCAAACAGCAATACAGAGAGACAAAAGTGGACCTTAACGACAGCAACCAACAGGCTGCCGCCGCGCGAGACACACGCGAGCAACCCCGTCGCGAGCCCATCCGCGTAGAAAAAACCGTCGGACGCAACGATCCCTGTCCCTGTGGTAGCGGCAAAAAGTTCAAGAATTGTCACGGTAAAAACATCTAAAAGGAGTAGAATATGTCAATCAGCAAACAATCCCGCGAAGCATTGCTTGATGCAATATTATCTATTACAAACACCTTCGGGAGCACAGAAAATACAACCGTCACAGACCTGTATTTTCAATTAAATAAAACCACCGGTGTCATAACCATCTTCGACGATGACGACCGCGAGCTATCGCAAGCCACAATCGCCGAATGGAAAGAGACTGCGCAAGAACAACCGGCCTCGGTTGAAAAAACCTTGCGCACAGAACTTGCACAAATGCAAAAAGTGGGACTGTTTGACAAAATAAACATATTAAAGCCATACTCTTGCACCCTCGTCGATGAAAACAAAGAGGCCATCGTAGACCTTATATATGTAGACGACGACACACTTGTCCTCGACAGCGAGCTACTGAAAGGGCTCGACGAAGAGATGAACGAATTTTTGAAACATCTGCTCGAAGAGTAAACTCTATTATACAAAAAGCGAAGTATAACACACGATAAACAGCCTAAAATTGTCCAGAATCACAACTACCATGTTCATCACTTTTTAAAAAAAATTAAATTAAAGAATTTTTTTCGCAATTATTGCAGAAACTTTTTGCAACAAAAAAAGTTTTCGCCGTACCTTTGCAGACGATTAAGATAAGAATATAAAGGGAAAAATGAGCGAAAAAAACGAGCTACGCGAAAAAATAATAAAGACCGCCAATACGCAGTTCCATACATACGGAATAAAAGAGGTAAGGATGGACGATATTGCAGCCATGCTCGGAATATCCAAACGCACGCTATACAAACTATTCAAAAACAAAGAAGAGCTATTGTATGAAGGCATAAAATACGAGCATAAATTTTCACTTGAAAAAGCCAAGCAACTCATACGAAACGCAAACGGCACAATGGATATAATACTTTCGCTCTATATACTATACATCAATCGGATTAAAGGAATAAACAAAAACTACTTTAGAGAACTGAAAAAATACCCTAAAGTAGTAGAAGAAAGAAAAAAAGGAACGCGACAAAATGAACACAAGATAAGAGCGTGGCTCGAAAGCGGAATAAAAGAAGGAATCTTCAGAGCAGACACAAATTTCGAAGTCTTGTTATACATAATAAAAGAAAATTTGGAATTTATAACCACAACAACCCTGTTCGACAACTACACAATAGAACAAATGAGTAACTCCTTTATATTAGCATATCTGCGAGGAGTGTCTACCCCAAAAGGACAAGAAATAATAGAAGAATATATAAAGAAACAAACTAAATAAAAGATTATTTATGAATTGTAAAATGCGATTTTCCGTAATGCTCGCAATGTTGGCAACATTCGTGCTGACACATGCACAAGAGGCATTACCGGTGTTGAATTTAACGCTCGACAAAGCCATTGAACTTGCACTCAATGACAACCCCACGATGAAAGTTGCCGAGCAAGAGATAACCCTTAAAGAGGTTGCAAAGAAAGAGGCGTGGCAAACATTGCTGCCCACAGTGTCATTAGACGGTACAATATCGTACGACATCAAAGTGGCGGAAATAAAAACAAGTATGGGTAGTTTCAAGATGGGTATGGACGACGCAAACACTTGGAACGGCGGTCTTAATGTATCGTTACCCCTGTACGCGCCTGCAATATACAGCACCATCAAGATGAGCAAAAAAGACATTGAACTTGCAGTGGAGAAAGGTCGTGGCTCAAAGATGGAGCTTATCAACCAAGTGAAAAAAGCATACTACCAACTGATGCTTGCTCAAGACTCATACAACGTGCTCATGGAAAGCTACAAACTGACAGAGCGCAACTACAATGTTGTAAAAGCAAAATATGAGCAGGGCAGCGTAAGCGAATATGACAAAATCAGTGCCGAAGTACAACATCGCAGTGTATGGCCCAACGTCGTAAGCAGCAAAAATGCCGTAAACCTTGCAAAATTGCAGCTCAAAGTACTCATGGGTATCACAGCCGACGTAGACCTTGCCATAAACGACAAACTCTCGAACTACGAGAAAAACATGCAGATAGACGCAACATCGGCATCACAAATGTCACTCGATGGCAACAGCACCCTCAGACAGATAGACCTTAACGGCGAACTTCTGAACCAGCAGAGAAAAATGCTGTACGGCAATTTCCACCCCACACTTGCACTCGTTGGCAGCTACTCCTATTTGTCAAGATCGAACACAAACTGGGAATTCTACAATTACAAATGGAGCAACTCCTCGGCACTAACCCTGTCGTTGAGCATACCCCTGTTCAAAGCAAGCAACTTCACAAAACTGAAAAGCAACAAAATACAGCAGACACAACTTGCCGAGAACCGCATAAACACCGAGCGTCAATTACGCATGCAGGCACAAGGCCAGCTTGACAAAATGGTAGCCAGCGCCGAACAGCTCGAAACAAACAAAAAATCGGTGGAACTTGCCAAAAAAGAGGTAAACATAAGCGAAAAACGCTACGAAGTGGGCAAAGGTACAATACTCGAGCTAAACAGTTCACAAGTATCGCTCACAAACATGCAACTTACATATCACAACTCTATCTACGACTACCTTGTAGCAAAATCAGAGTTCGAGACAATCATAGGACAAGAATAACAAAAGAAACATACAGGATATGAAAGCACATCTGACAAGCCTCACAGTGGCTGCTT
>CAZXIQ010000255.1:0-2928 GCA_964640785.1 uncultured Bacteroidaceae bacterium
TCTTGATTTTTATTATAACGGGCATAAAAATCGGAATTTTTATGTAAGTTTGCATGGTTAATATACAAACTGTGCAAATTAAATAAATTTATTGTTATGTACGAAATATTTGAGCTTGTAAATAAAATGTCGCCATATTTGTTGTTGGTTTTTTTGTTTGCGGGTATTATGCATGCTTTTGTCCCAAGCAGGCTTTATAGGACTTATTTGTCGAAAAATGATTTTGCATCGGTGTTCAGGGCTGCACTTTTTGGTATTCCTTTACCGCTTTGTTCGTGTGGGGTTATTCCTACTGCAATGTCTCTTCGTCGCGAAGGTGCCTCGAAGGGGGCTACGGTGTCGTTTCTTATTGCTACTCCACAGACGGGCGTAGACTCTATTTTGGCTACATATTCGCTTATGGGGCTGCCTTTTGCTGTGCTGCGTCCCGTGGTCTCTTTATTTACGGCATTGATGGGTGGGCTGTTTGTGAATGTGTTTGATAAGAAGGATGCTGTTGCCGGCGTTGAGGCTGATGAGGCTTGTGAGGATAAGGTTGTCACTGCCGGATTTTGGGAGCGTGTAAAAATGGCTTTGCATTATGGCTTTGTGGAGCTTGTGCAGGATATTGGCAAGTGGTTGCTTGTGGGACTTTTTGTTGCAGGCTTGATTACTGTGTTTGTTCCCGAGTCCTTTTTTTTGGTTTTCAGCGATTCTCCCATGCTTAGCTATTTGCTGGTATTGGCTTTCTCTGTTCCAATGTATTTGTGTGCAACAGGCTCTATTCCTATTGCTGTGGCGTTGATGCTTAAGGGGTTGTCGCCCGGTACTGCATTGGTGTTGCTTATGGCGGGTCCTGCGTCGAGCATGGCCTCTATCTTTGTTATCAATAAGGTGCTTGGACGTCGCACGTTGTTGCTCTATCTTGCTGCTATTATTTGTGGTGCTGTTTCGGCTGCTTTGGTTGTGGATTATTTGTTACCGCGCGAGTGGTTCTTTCTTTCGTTGAAGAGTGTGGATGTTTGTTGCGAGCCTTCGTTTTCTTATTTCGGGGTTATTTGCACGGTGTTGTTGATGTTGTTGCTTGTAAATGCTTTTGTTCGCCGTCGGTTGAACGGTGGTCACGACCATTCTGATGGTGTTGCTGCTGAATGTGTATCGCGCTATGCTATCGAAGGGATGCGTTGCAATCATTGTCGTGCGAATGTGGAAAAAGCTGTTGCGTCGTTGCCCGGAGTGGTTGAGGTTGTTGTGGAACTTGAGGGTGGCGTTGCTATTGTCAAGGGTGATGTTTCTGTCGATGAGGTTATTGCCGCTGTGGATTCTTTGGGCTTTAAGGCTCGTTTGCTTGCTTAGTTCTTATGGAGCGCGATTCTATTATGCGTTATTTGGGTGATGATGGTGTAGGGGCTTTTGGAGTAGCTTGTTATTACATGCCTTTCATTTTTATGATTGGGAATGCTGTTGCCCAGTCGGCTCAACCTATTATCAGCTTTAATTTCGGGCGGGGGAATGGCAGTCGTGTAGCTGCGGCTGCGCGTATTTCTTTGTTTACGGCTTTTCTCTTTGGTGTGTGTGCCATTGTTGCTTTTGTGTTCTGGCCCGATGTGTTGGTGGGCTTCTTTATTGATGGTGGTTCCGAGGCTGCTTTTATTGCGGCCGATGGCTTTCCTGTCATTGCTGCCGGTTTTGTCTTTTTTATTGTCAATATAGCAATGATTGGTTATTGTCAGAGCCTTGAAATGGTAGTGCCCGCAACAATTTTTGCTTTGTTGCGGGGTGTGGTCTTTTTTGTGCCGGCATTTATCTTTTTACCGCTGTTGTTGGGTGAAAAAGGTGTGTGGCTTGCGTTGCCTGTTGCCGAAATGTTTACTACCGTTGTTATTCTCGTTTTTTGTGTTGTAAGGCGTTGGAGGTGTGTTATTTTTTAGGTGCTATGCGTGTTTTTCCGCTGCCTATTTTCCCTTTTGGCGTGATTGTTGCTGCGTCGCATTTTATTATGTGACAGCGGCCGTTGTTGTAGAATTCTGCTTTTGCTGTTCCTGTGGAGTCGGTGCGTAGCAGTGGGTTCCAATATAGTGTGCGGCGGTAGTCGGTCTCTCCGGGCAGGGGAGCGTTGTTGTATTCGGGTGAATAGAATTCTTTCACCGTAGAATAGCCCTCGACGTATGTGGCACGTTGTCCTTTCATTTTGTATGGAACGGCTGCTTTCTTACGGGGATAGATAAGAGCAAGATATTTTCTTTCATTGTCCTTGGCGTTGATGAAGGGAGTGTCTTGGTCCATGTTTTTGTGTGACAGACGCAGATGGGTGTGTGCATATGGGTTGTTGAAGAAGAGAATATAGTCGATGTCATCGGCATCTAAAAGTCCTAAATTACCGTCGTGTGTTTGCGGAATGGTGGAACCCCATACACTGCCATCGGTGCGCATGGGTACGAATGTTACCTCTAAGTTTTTGTAGTATAGTTTATCAGGATTAACCTCGTCATTGGCGTCTGCTGCGACGTTGCTGAAGTGCTTGGGAGCTTTTTTTATAAAGTACTCGGTTACGTTGCCCAGAAGTTCTCCTCTGTCGTGGATATCTTCGGCTTCGTTGCGTACATAATATACTTCACAATCGAGAAGGTCTTTTTCCTCTTTCACGGTGATGCCCGGCAATACAAGAAAATCTTGTACTTGAGTGGCCTCGTTGATGGGGGTGGTGGAGGTGGGGTAGTAGACTATGGGCTTGGGGGTGTTTATTTCCCATTGCGAGAATATGCGTCGCTGTTCCATTGGTGCTCTGTTTATCTTTATGCGGGCATCTTTTTTAAGTCTGTCCTCCTCTTTCGAAAGGAATAGTATGAGGTGCCAATCGTCGTAGAAATCTTCTAATTTGAAGTTGAACTCTCCCTTTTCGTTGGTGGTTACAGTGTGGCTTTGAACAAGTGTGCCGTCGGGTGACAT
>CAZXIQ010000256.1:0-2923 GCA_964640785.1 uncultured Bacteroidaceae bacterium
GCTTTTGGAGCAGATTAAAATAACCGGAGTGGCAGCCGAGGGCAAGGCTTTGGCACGAGTGAACGACCTTGTGGTTTTTGTGCCTTACGTTGTTCCCGGTGACGTTGTAGATTTAAAGATACGTCGTAAAAAACATAGTTACGCCGAGGCCGAGGCTGTTAAGTTTCATGAGTATTCGAGTGAGCGTGCCGTGCCTTTCTGCAAACATTATGGTGTTTGCGGAGGTTGCAAATGGCAGTGTCTCGCCTACGAACATCAACTTAAATATAAACAGCAGCAGGTAGTCGATGCTCTTACACGGATAGGCAAAGTGCAACTGCCCGATGTTACCCCCATTCTTGGCTCGGAGCAGACACAATGTTACAGAAACAAGTTAGAATTTACCTTCAGCGACAAACGTTGGCTCACCCGCGAAGAGGTCGAAAAGGATGTAAAATATGACAACATGAGCGCACTCGGATTCCACATTCCCGATGCTTTCGACAAGGTACTCGACATTGAAGAATGCGCTCTTATGTCCACACTTAACAACAAGATACGCAACGGATTGCGCAACTTCGCCATAAGCGAGGGAGTACCATTCTACAACCTGCGCTCACAGACAGGAGTATTGCGAAACATCATGTTGCGCACCTCTACCACAGGCGAAGTAATGCTGCTTGTCCAAGCAAGGGTAGAGACTGACGAGGACAATGCAATGCTGATGAAAGTAATGGCCTATTGTGCCGATGCCTTTCCCGAGGTAACCTCGTTGCTATACGTCATAAACAACAAATGCAACGACACGTTCGGCGACCTTGAAGTACACACATACAAAGGAACAGATTTTATTTACGAACAGATGGAGGGGCTAAAATTCAAGGTTGGACCAAAATCTTTCTATCAGACTAACAGTCGTCAGGCATATAACCTATATAAAATAGCACGCGACTTTGCCGCACTTACTGGCAACGAAACTGTTTACGACCTATACACAGGCACCGGCACAATAGCCAATTTTGTGGCACGCAGATGCAAAAGTGTCGTAGGCATAGAGTACGTACCCGAGGCCATAGAGGACGCAAAGGTAAATGCAGCCATCAATGGTCACGAGAATATGCTTTTCTATGCAGGAGACATGAAGGATGTACTCACACGCGAATTTATCGAGGCTCACGGCCGCCCCGACGTGATGATAACCGACCCCCCTCGCGCAGGAATGCATACAGATGTAATAGATGCGATGCTTTTTGCCGCTCCCAAAAGAATTGTTTACGTCAGCTGCAACCCTGCGACACAAGCTCGTGACCTTGCTCTGCTCGACTGCGATTATAAAGTTACCGCTGTACAGCCTGTGGACATGTTCCCCCACACCCACCATGTTGAAAATGTTGTACTTTTAGTGCGTCGCGATAATACCGAAAAATAAATAGCGTGCTTATGAAAAAAGAACAGAAAAAAAGCCTGCTGACTTTTAAAGTCAATGAAGAGATAGAACTATTGCCGTTTATAATGAAAGCCATGAACGGCATCAGCCGCAACCGCGTCAAGGCACTGCTTGTGAACCGTTTGGTGCTTGTGGATAACACAATTACAACCCATGCACTTTCACGCCTCGTTCCCGGACAGACTGTGCAGATTGACCGTTCCAAGCAAAAAATGGCGTTTCGCAGCAACGACCTTGGTGTTGTATACGAGGACCCCTATCTGTTGGTCATCGACAAGCGCGCAGGCTTGCTGTCTATGAGCAACAACACACGCCAACAGACTGTACAGACGGTGCTTAATCGCTATCTTGAGAAAGGCGGTTCGCGTTGCACCTCACACCTTGTGCATCGTCTCGACCGCGACACTTCGGGGCTCATGGTTTATGCAAAAGATGTAAAGACACAGCGTTCACTTGTCGAGGGGTGGCAACAACTTGTCACCGACCGCCGCTACGTGGCATTGGTCAGCGGAGAACTTAAAGATAAAAAAGGTGTTATAAAGTCGTGGCTGACAGAGGACAAACACTTTATTACACATTCGAGCCCGGTGGACAATGGTGGGAAATATGCTGTCACCCACTATAATGTTCTGCGCAGTTCGAACGACTATTCGTTGGTGGAGCTTGAACTTGAAACAGGCCGTAAGAATCAGATAAGGGTACACCTTGCCGACTTGGGACACCCCATTGTAGGAGACTTCAAATATGGCAGTAGCGACGAGAGCCTGCTCCGTTTGGGACTGCACGCATACTTGTTGGCTTTTCGCCATCCGGTAACAGGTAAATATTTGCGTTTCGAAACCCCCATACCCGACTCTTTTGAGAAATTGCTAAGGTAGAGAATAAATAGCAGTATGTCTCGCAAACTTTTACATACGGCACTGTTACTATTAACAGCTCTTGCCTCGTACGCCGATGATAAGAGCCTCGACACACTTGTGCTGAAAAGCCTTACCGTAAGCCAGATATTGCCACAAGAGCGAGTGTACCTGCACTTCGACAACGACGGTTACTATTTGGGCGAGACAATGTGGTTCAAAGCCTACTGCATGTGTGGCAACGGCACAACCATTGCTGCCCCGATGAGCAGGGTGCTGTATGTAGAGTTGTGTGCGCCCGAAGGCTATGTAATTGAGACTAAAAAATACAAGTTAGACGAAAAAGGAACGTGCAACGGCGAATTTGAGCTTAAACCCTCGCTGTTGTCGGGCTATTATGAGGTGCGCGCCTACACACGCTACATGCTCAATGGAGGCGACGATGCAATTTTCAGCCGCGTATTTCCCATATTCGACAAAGTGAACGGCGACAACTACGATTTTCAGAATATTCTCGACCGCAAACGCGGCTTTCTCTATCGCGGCAAATGGGTTACGCAAGAGGGCAAGGAACCTACGCTGGCATTCTACCCCGAAGGCGGGCACATGATCGCAGGCATTGAAACAAAGATTGCCTACG
>CAZXIQ010000257.1:0-2882 GCA_964640785.1 uncultured Bacteroidaceae bacterium
ATAGTTACGACGATGATTATTCCTATGGTGATGAAACTTATTCTTTGATGATGCTCTCTTTTAAAATCCCTCTGAATATAGTGTATGAATATAGAATAGGTAGTGCGTCTCTTTGCCCATACGCGGGTATTTCGTTTCGCGCCAATCTTTGGGGTGAATTGGAACTTGATAATGGAGAAAAGTATGATATTTTCAAAGAGAGTAATTTCCCTTTAACTTATGAAGCTTTTGAGCGTTTCCAGTTTGGTTCGCAGGTTGGTGTACGTATGGCGTATGGTAAATTCAATGTTGCTTTTGAGATGGGGATGGACTTAAACAAGTTGGGCAAGCAGACAAATTTATTTAGTTTAACTCTTGCTGCCGGATTTTCATTTTGATTTTTTAGGTAACTGAAATAGAATTTTCTCGCAAATTTGTTGCTGTTTTTTTTATTTTAGTATCTGTTCTGTAAATGTTTCAATCGTCGTAATAAAATAACGTCAGTTTCTAATTTAATAGCAAACTGACGTTATTTTTAATACTCTTTTACATCAACCTGAACATGACGGGCAGTGTATATTTTACTCTTACTTTCTTGCCGCTTTGTGTTCCGGGCTGCCATTTGGGCATTGAAGCAACTACTCGCACGGCCTCTTTGTCGAGCAATTCGTTCCCCGAGCTTTTTGTAATCTTCATGTTGCTGATAGAACCGTCGGTCTCCACTATAAATTGTACATGTGACTTTCCTTGAATATTGTTCTTTAGTGCTTCTTCGGGGTAGTGAGTGTTTGCGCTTAAGTACTTCATCAGTGCTGTTGTGCCGCCGGGGAATTGTGGCAGATTTTCGCAAACCTCAAAAACAATGTCGGATTTTTTGGCATCTTTAGGTATACTACTTACCTGCACTTTTATTGGGCTTTCTGTTGCAGCGGGTTTGGCTTGCGGCTTTTGTATGCGGAAATTAATGGGCAATGTGTATTGTACTCTTACATTTTTACCGCTTTGTGTTCCGGGCTGCCATTTGGGCATTGAGGCAACCACTCGCACGGCCTCTTTGTCGAGCGATTCGTCGCCTGCACTTTTTACTATCTTAACGTCGCTGATAGAACCGTTGGTCTCCACTATAAATTGTACATGTGACTTTCCTTGAATATTGTTCTTTCGTGCCTCGTCGGGGTAGTGAGTGTTTGCGCTTAAGTATTTCATCAGTGCTTTCATTCCTCCCGGGTATTCGGGTGCTTTCTCACAAACTTGGTAAATTTTGTCGCCGACTGTGTCATTTTTTACAAATGTTTCACTACTTTTGTGCATGCTTGCATGCTCGACTGCAAGATTGTTGCCTACTGTCTCCTGAGGAGTGGCGAAAATACTGAGCGTCAATGCCGCTGCGGGCAGGATGTACAACGCTGTTGCACATCTCACCGGATTGGATTTTTTCTTTAACATCATGGTGATACGTTTTTTAAGTTTACTATGATTAAAGCTGTTGGCTAATGTGTAGGAAGCGTGGCCGACAGCTTTTTTTATTATCAGCATCTGGTACGATTTTATATCTTTTTCTTCGGCAAGCACGTAGGCGTCTGCCTGAAATTCGTGCAGGTCCTTAAGGTCGGTTGATAGCATGTGCATAAAGGGGTTGAACCATTGTATTGTTTCTGTTATTGTCAGCAGTATTATGTCCCACGAGTGACGGTGGAGTATGTGTCCCTCTTCGTGCAGAATTATCTCTTTGCCGAATTTTTCATAGTCCTCCTGAGATATTACTATGCTTTTCATCCAACTGTATGGGGTGGTGTCTGTTGCGTGGCAATAGATTGTGTAGCCGGTTCTCTCTTCTTTCCACAATGTACCGCGTTTGATGTTTCTTTTTATCATACATATTTCGAAGAGCTTTTTTGTGGCGATTATAAGCGCTATTATTATATAGGGCAGGCACAGAAAATAGTATGCTGTTTCTTGCTGTGTCAGCGATTTTGTATTTTCTTCCCCATTATCGGCAAGTATTGTGCCTTGCGGTGGCGTTATTTGTATGAATGTTGCTCCTTTCTCTTCGGTGGTGGCAAAGGGATTTTCTATGTGCAGGGCGGGTATGTCTATCAGCGGTGTTGCAAGCGACAGCAGCATTGCCAGCAGCAGTGTGGTGCGGTTGGTGCGGAAATGTGTTTCGCGTCTCATAAAGAGTATGTATGGAATGTAGAGCAGTGTAAGTGCTATTGTTGCTTTTAGAGCGTAGATGGCAATAGCTGTTATTATTGTTTGCATGGTGGCGGGGTTATTTGCTGTTAATTAGTTCTATTAGTTCGTCAATCTCTTGACGGGTAAGGTTCTCTTTGTCTACGAAGAATTTTATCATAGAAGAGCCCGAACCGCCGAAAAACGAGTCTTGTACATCTTTCATCACCATACGTGTGTACTCGGCGCGGGTTATCAGCGGGTAGTATGTAAAGGTTTTTCCTTTCAGCTTGCGGTAGCCTACAAACTCTTTGTTGTAGAGTATCTTCAGAAATGTGGCTACTGTACTGTATGCGGGCTTGGGTTCGTCGTAACGTTCTATAATGTCGTGGATGCAACCGCCACTGTTTAGTTCCCACAATATGTTCATAACCTGTATTTCGGCTTTTGTCAGTGTCTGAAATTTTTTCATTTTCTTTGGCTTTTTCTTACATGGGCAAATTAAATTTAAAAGTTTAGATATTTAAAATTTTAGATAATAAATTTGTGTCCGAACTCTCTTTTTTAACTTCTATTGTTAGATATTCTCGTGCAATTATTAGATATTAACATAGGGTGGTGGAAAGGGTGCTTGTCTTTGGGCTTGTGAAGGGTGTTTTTTATGCACGGCACTACCAGAAAAGATTGGAAAACAAAGTACACACATCATACTCCGTCATAACAAAATTCAA
>CAZXIQ010000258.1:0-2876 GCA_964640785.1 uncultured Bacteroidaceae bacterium
ACAAAAAAAAACGGCTAAACGCATAATATCACACGTTCGGCCGCAATTTATCCGTTCACTGAATATTACAAAGCCCTTGCATCGTCCTCTTGAAAGACCTTTTTACGCAACTCAAATGCACTGCCAAGATACTTTTCGCGCACAACGGGATTTTCGGCAAGAACCTCGGGCGTACCCTCGAAAAGGATGCGCCCCTCGAAGAGCAGATAGGCTCTGTCGGTAATACTAAGCGTCTCTTGAACATTGTGGTCGGTAATAAGAATGCCTATATTCTTATCTTTCAGTTTCCAGACAATATACTGAATATCCTCCACTGCTATCGGGTCCACACCTGCAAAAGGCTCGTCGAGCATGATGAATTTAGGGTCGATGGCCAAGCAGCGGGCAATTTCGGTACGTCGGCGCTCACCACCCGACAAACGGTCGCCAAGATTCTTGCGCACCTTTTCGAGACGAAACTCTTTTATAAGGCTCTCGAGTTTCTCGCGCTGATACTCCTTGGGCTTGTTCGTAAGTTCGAGTACCGACGCAATATTATCCTCTACCGTCATCTTGCGAAACACACTCGCCTCTTGCGCAAGGTAACCTATACCAATGCGCGCACGCTTGTAAACAGGAAATTTTGTAATCTCAGCATCGTTCAGGAATATATGTCCGCCGTTGGGCACAACAAGGCCGGTGGTCATGTAGAAAGATGTTGTCTTTCCGGCACCATTGGGGCCCAACAATCCCACAATCTCGCCCTGCTTTACATTGAACGAGACATTGTTTACCACTGTACGCTTGCCATACTTCTTGACCAGATTCTCGGTTCTGAG
This sequence comes from uncultured Bacteroidaceae bacterium, assembly GCA_964640785.1. Classification (GTDB taxonomy): domain Bacteria; phylum Bacteroidota; class Bacteroidia; order Bacteroidales; family Bacteroidaceae; genus HGM04593. The sequence goes on from CAZXIQ010000258.1 coordinate 819, forward strand.
CACCATGCACTCCTCGGAACCCTTTATATTATTGTCGTTATCTGCCATTTACTGAAATATAAATAGAAGTTCAAGCAGCGAAGATAATGTATTTTTCTCTCATGCCCAAAAATAGAGGCCTGCTTTTGAATATTATTAATCGAACAGAGTGGTAATTGTAACACTTTTTAGCACTCACCCCGGAAACATTTACAACAAAATTCATCGTCAATATAACAAAAAGCCGTAACTTTGTCAATATTTGTCGGGCGATGCCCGCAATATGTTCGACATTAACACAAAAAAATGATTATAGTAGACTCCATAGCAACATTCGGCAAATATCTGATGCTTATAAGACGTGTATTCACACGCCCCGACAAAGGCCGCATGTTTCTTAAACAATATGTTCGCGAAATGTCGCAGTTGGGTATAAATTCCATACCCATAGTACTGCTTATATCCTTTTTCATAGGCGCGGTAATATGCATACAGATGAAGCTGAACGTAGAGAGCGCGTGGATGCCCAAGTTCGTCACCGGTTACGCCACACGCGAGATACTGCTGCTTGAATTCTCCTCGTCCATCATGTGTCTGATACTCGCCGGCAAGGTAGGCTCGAACATCACTTCCGAAATAGGCACAATGCGCGTGACACAGCAGATAGACGCACTCGAAATAATGGGAGTAAACTCGGCAAACTACCTTATATTTCCCAAAATAACAGCGTTGATGACAACCATTCCCATACTTGTAATATTCAGCATCTTTGCCGGAGTGATGGGAGCATACGGCATAAGCATCTTTACAGGCATAATGACCCCTGCCGACCTAACCTACGGACTGCAATACGAATTTTCGCAGTGGTACATCTGGTGCAGCATCATAAAATCGCTCTTTTTCGCCTTCATCATCACTTCGGTAGCCTCTTTCTACGGCTACACAGTGGAGGGAGGCTCCATAGAGGTGGGAAAAGCAAGCACCGACGCGGTTGTAAGTTGTAGCGCACTGATACTTTTTTCAGACATGATACTCACACAACTTTTAATGCAATGATAGAGCTTGAGTCAATATCGAAAAAGTTCGAGTCGCAAATAGTCCTCGACAACATAAACGTCACCTTTTCCGGTGGCAAGAGCAACTTGATAATAGGTCTAAGCGGCGCAGGAAAAACCGTGCTGCTGAAGTGCATAGTGGGACTTCTGACACCCGACAGCGGCAAAGTTCTGTATGACGGCCGCGACATGATTACCCTGAGCAAAAAGGAGCGTCTGCTGCTCAGACGCGAAATGGGCATGCTTTTTCAAGGCGCAGCACTATTCGATTCAATGAGTGTACTCGAAAATGTAATGTTCCCGTTAGACATGTTCTCGGACAAGAACCGCGACGAACGCATCAATCGCGCACGTTTCTGTCTCGAAAGAGTAAATTTGCTTGACGCGCAATATAAAAACCCCTCCGAACTGTCGGGAGGCATGCAGAAACGCGCAGCCATTGCCCGCGCCATAGCCCTTGAGCCACGTTATCTTTTTTGCGACGAACCAAATTCGGGTCTCGACCCGCAAACTTCGCTCATCATCGACGAACTTATACACAGCATCACCACAGAGTTTCAGATAACAACCATAGTGAACACCCACGACATGAACTCAGTGATGGGCATCGGCGACCACATTATATTCCTTGCAGGAGGAAAAAAATCGTGGGAAGGCACCAAGGACGAAATTCTCGACACAGACAACAAGCAGTTGAACGAATTTCTATTCTCGTCCGACCTGTTGAAGAAAATGAAAGAGAGAGAAAAGCAATAAATCAAAAATAACCCCCAAAGTTTTTTGTTCAAACTTTGGGGGTTATTTTTGATACTGACACCTTGTAATATATTATTACAACCACTACTTTTGTCTTATGAAAATATTCATGGGCACGCCCGAGAAATTCCACCTTTCACGAATCTTGTTCTCAAGGAAACGTTTATAAGGCTCTTTCACATACTGCGGCAGATTGGCAAAGAAAATGAACGACGGCACGCGCACGTCGGGCAACTGCATGCAATATTTTATCTTAATATATTTTCCT
>CAZXIQ010000259.1:0-2874 GCA_964640785.1 uncultured Bacteroidaceae bacterium
CTCTATTTCCAGATAATGACCGAACAGCAGGCTCATCGGCACAAAGAAAATCCTTTCGATATTACAAAAGTGTGGAGCCACAAGGAATATCCTCTTATCGAGGTGGGAATAATGGAGCTTAACCGTAACCCCGAAAACTATTTTGCCGATGTTGAGCAGGCTGCATTTAATCCGGCTCATATAGTGCCGGGAATAGGACTTTCGCCCGATAAACTGTTACAGGGTCGTTTATTTTCTTATGGCGATGCACAGCGTTACCGCTTAGGCGTCAATCACGACCAGATACCTGTTAATCGCGCACGTTGTCCTGTGCATAGTTTCCATCGTGACGGGGCAATGAGGGTCGATGGCAATGAGGGTGCTACAAAGGGTTATTCTCCCAACAGCATAGGAGAGTGGGAGACAGGCAATGCTCATCATGCTTACTCTGCAGTAACGGGCGAAAGTATGCGTTACAATCCTTACGAAGATAGAGAGGATGATTGTTTCATTCAGCCCGGTAATCTCTATCGTCTGATGACCGAAGAGAAACGCAGATTACTTATTTCGAACACCGTCGAAGATATTATGCCTGTCACCGAGAATATAAAATACAGACACGCGGCACACTGTTATCTTGCCGACAAAGAGTATGGCACGCGCCTTGCCGAAAGTTTGAACCTCAATTTAAACGAAGTGACAAGGCTTGCGGGAATGAGCGAAAAAGAGCGTTTGGACGCTACAAAAAGCTGTTAAAAGAGTCTTTTTGTGATGTTTTTAACGGCTGTTCGGCATATGGATTGCATATTTTTTAAAGAAAAAGTTTAAAATTTTACACTTTCCGTGAACAATTAACGGGTAATATTTGTTTATGCAATAGACGACAGTGTTACAAAATAGTTACGGGTAGCCACATATTTCGGCTGCCCGTAACTATTTTATGTTTGTGTGTTCAGATAGCTTTTTACAATCCTATCTTGTGTTTCACAGGACGTATGATGAATGTAAAGCTGTAATCCTTATAAGGCACCTGATATTTTGACATAGGCAGGGCTCCCCAACTGTTTACACAGCCCAGTCCCATCTGCACCTTGTCGATGCAAAGGTTGGTAAGGTCGGCTTTTTCAACCTCTTGCGAGTGGCCTTGTTTTTTGTGCAGGCCTTCGTCGAGTGACTCTATGGTGTAGTGCAGTGCCGATGCCGAGAATGGTGCCTCCGACACAATTTCCACGCCTGTACCTGCTGCGTTAAGCACTCGCCACCAGCGTATGTCGCTGCGTGTGCCATTCTCTTGCGGACGTATGTAGGGGTAGAACTGTTCATCTACACTCTGACGGTATATTCCAAGGGCGGTGCAACTGTTGCGGTCGATGTAATTTTCTCCCGGTCCGCGTCCGTAGTACTCGACAGTCTCAAAGTCGTAGGGCATGGGCATCTGTACACCGAAACGGAACATATTGCTCACTTTTGCATCTTTTGTTGCAGTCATCGACTGTGTAACTATTACAGCACCGTTGTTGCTTATGGTGTATGTCATTGATAGCTTGGCCTGTACTTCGGGCATTTCGTATGCAGCCTCTATTATTGCCTGTTCGTTCTCTATGCGTTGTTTGAGTTCTTTCAGGCGTATTGATGGGTTTTTCCATGCTTTGTAACGATGCTGAAGATTGGCTCCAAAGTCGTTGTCGGTGGGTGCGCGCCAGAAGTTCGGCTTCAGGTTGCAGCCCTCTTTTATCATTTCCGTACCATCGACAATGTATTTGGCAAGATAGCCGGTGTGCTTGTCAAACTCCATTCTGAACCTGTAACCCTCTACGATAAGGTAATTATAGTCGTTAGTCTTTATTGTAGGGGGTGTCACTGTGGTGTTGCTCACTGTTATGTTTGTCAGTTGTATGTTTGTTGCTGCAACGTCGGTCAGTCGCAACTGTTCTTTTGCCACAGTGTAGCCTGCCGGTAGCAGTTTGTCGTTATTCTTCAGGCGGTAGGCAACGTTTATCAACCACTCTCCATCCTTGTCGATGGCTCCTATGGGAATATTCTGCTTAATGCGCTGTTGCGGTGCAGCGTTTATATTCTCTATGCGACCACTGCGCATGGGCTTACCATCTTTCAGCAGTGTCCACTCCATGTAATATGCCGACAGGTCGGTGAAGAAATTTTCGTTATATATTTCCACTTCTCCTTTTTTTGCATCGGTGAGTGTCGTCCATATATTCTGATAAAAATAACCTACTTCATACATGTGAGGGTTGGGAACACGGTCGGGGCTTATAAGGCCATTGTCGCAAAAGTTTATGTCGCTTGCATCGAAACGGTTAAAGTCGCCACCGTAGCCATAAATCATTTTGCCGCTCTTGCCTTTCCAACGAACAGATTGGTCTACAAAGTCCCAGATGAATCCTCCTTGATATTTGGGTAGTTTGCGTATAAGTTCCCAATACTCTTTGAATCCTCCTTGCGAGTTTCCCATTGCGTGGGCATATTCGCATTGTATAAGAGGCTTTGTGTATTTGCTGTCGGTGCAGTATCGCTCGCACCAGCCGTAATCGGCGTACATGGGGCAATAAATATCGGTCTTTCCTTCGTAGCCGGCACGTTCGTATTGTACCGGGCGCGAGGGGTCTTCGGCTTTTACCCATTCATATGCTGCGTCGAAGTTGGGGCCGTAACCGCCCTCGTTGCCCAGCGACCAGAAAATGATGCTCGGATGGTTGAAGTTGCGTTGCACGTTTCGTTGGTTGCGTTCCATGTGCGCTTTTTTGTTGTCGTCGCGCTTGGCGAGTGTATGTTCGCCGTAACCCATTCCGTGTGACTCTACGTTTGCCTCGGCAACCATATATATGCCGTAACGGTCGCACAGGTCGTACCAATGGCTGTCGTCGGGGTAGTGGC
>CAZXIQ010000260.1:0-2870 GCA_964640785.1 uncultured Bacteroidaceae bacterium
CTAGGTCACAACATGGACGATTTTCTGGAAACAATGCTCATGAACATCACCTTTCAAGGCGCATTCTCGGCAATGTCACCCACCATGCAAATGAAAAAATTCCCATTGACAATAATACGCCCACTATGCTTGACAGACGAAAAAGACATTGAAACCCTCTCCAAACTGGCGCACTACCCCCAACAAATAAAAAGATGCCCATACGAGCGCGACAGTAACAGAGAACAAATGAAACAATTACTCGGACATCTCGAAACCCTCAACCCCGAGGCACGTTACAACTTATGGGGCAGCATGAGCAACATACAGTCCGAGCTACTTCCCCCACGAATAGAAAAAACACAACACAATATAGAAAAATGAACAAAGCACTACTAACCGTACTAATGCTGATAATTTCGAACACCTTCATGACCTTTGCATGGTATGGCAATCTGAAACTGCAACAAATGAAGGTAATAAGTTCAAACACCCCGCTCATATTCATCATACTCATAAGTTGGGCGATAGCCATGCTGGAATACTCGTTTCTTATTCCCGCCAACCGCATCGGTTCGGACATCAACGGAGGCCCATTTTCATTGGTACAACTCAAAGTAATACAAGAAGCAATATCAATCATAGTATTCGGAGCCATAGTAACCCTCTGTTTCAAGGGCGAGGCACTTGCGTGGAACCACATTGTCGCCTTCATACTGCTGATACTCGCCGTATATTTTGTATTTATAAAACAGTAAATAAAATCACCATCATGTACATTAAGAGGCTTATTGCCTCTTATTTTTTCAATGTATACAATAAAAACCAACTACAATACAAGAGCAATATAATATACACCGTTTTTTAAAAACGTATTATCTATTATCATTAATTTTATGTACATTTGCAAATAATTAACAAATCAAACAAATAAACCTTAGTAGTAAAAAAGATGAAAAGAATTCTTAGATTTTTGCCCATAGTGGCAATCATGTTAAGCTGTGCATTAACCTCAAACGACCGATTGCTGAAAAGTGTAGGCAGCCTAATATTCAATTACGACGAAAAAAACAAGCTTACATCAATAACAGAAAATTACAGAGGAGACATCAAAGTATCATACAACCCGCTCACATTCACATTCAGCTATAAAGAGGATGGTCAATATTGGATGTAAGATAATAAAATAACAGTGTCAAACATCAAATTAAATGCTAACGGCCACATTACAAGTTGTTCATTCAACTCAAGTTACTATTACAATTACAGCGACTCATACGAAAGCGATGAGAGCGAAGAAAAAGCCACCGGTAAAATTACATGCAAGTACAACGGTACCCGCTTGATTAGTGCAACACTCAACGGTAGCGGAAACACACTTGACAATGAAGATGGCGAAACATTCAAAATAAATTTTAACATTAATAGAAACATTGCATATAATTGGGAAAATGGCAATTTAAAAAGCATTGTTGCAAATATTAATAACACAGCCGGAGCCATGTACTACAAGCTCAACAGTACTGTTTCGTTTAAATATGGTGAAAAACAGAACGAATCGGCACAATTCACACACGGGTACACCGAACCACTTGCATACTTTTTCAATGAAGAAATGTTCGCCGGCCTCATACACATGAATCTGTTAGGCGAGGCTCCTGTAAACCTCCCCATTAGCGCAACCGTAATACAAAAAGAAGAAGAATCGTATAATGGAGAAAAATATAACAACGAATTAACCGCGACTGAGAATTACAGCGATTACACCGTTGACGAGAAAGACTACCTTGTAAGTTATTACACAGAAGGAAATTACGAATACGACGAAGACTATTATGGAGGTAGCTCATATTCATATACTACATATTACGAATATGCAGACAATGGAAATACCCCAAATTCAGCACCAGCAAAAGTGCGTGCAACAAAAGAAGCCAATAAGAAAAGAGCAAAAGGATTCTTCAATAAAAGAAAATAAGCCTACCTTTCTCTACAAAAAAAGCGAGCAAAATGCTCGCTTTTTTTGTAGAGAAAGAATATAATGCTCAATCCTCAAAATCAAACTCATCAAAATCGAAGTCTGCTGCACTATCGATGAAACTATCCATGCTGCGTCGCTCTTTTTTAGTAGGACGTCCCGTACCACGTGCGCGGTCCACAAATCCACTTATACGACTCATTTCCAAAACCTCATACTGTTCGGCCGGAGTTACATTCTCCATAAGTTCGGGCACAAGTTTGGCACCCACACGATTCTCGGCACACTTCAACACCTTGAAAGAGTATGTAACAGGCGATTTTTTAACCTGAACAACATCACCCTCGCGAACAAGGAAAGAGGGCTTGACAGCCTTATCGCGAACCATAATATGCCCCTTCTTACAAGCCTCGGCAGCAATGCTGCGAGTTTTGTAAATGCGCACAGCCCACAGCCATTTATCTATACGAGCCTGAGTATTCATTTTGAAGCACCACCCTTCTGGTTACACACATTCATAGTACGAGCAAGTCCAATATGGCAGAAACTTTTTATAATATCCACAGCCGTCACCACCTGCTCATTAACAACAGGCTGTTCATCGGTCGCATCGAAAGTTCCAAGCACATACTGCACTTGACGCCCCTTACCAAAATCGTTACCAACCCCGAAACGCAACCTTGCATACGAAGTTGTGCCAAGCGTAGCAGCAATATGTTTAAGACCATTATGACCACCATCGCTACCCTGTCCCTTCAAGCGCAAGGTCCCCAACGGCAGAGCAATGTCATCAACAACCACAAGAACATTTTCAAGCGGAATTTTCTCGGCCTGCATCCAGTAACGCACTGCATTTCCACTAAGATTCATATAGGTAGAGGGTTTCAGCAACACCAAACGATGCCCGCGCACC
>CAZXIQ010000261.1:0-2850 GCA_964640785.1 uncultured Bacteroidaceae bacterium
AACGCAGTGGTAAACGAGTCGGCGATGGGTACGGTGCTGTCGGTGTATTTTATAAGAATCCATGTAATGAACAGTTGGGCGGCAACATAAGTGGCAATAATACGTGCCCATGCGCGTTTAGGTGTGTGGCTGATGGGAAGTTCCTTGCAACTATCATCTTTTTGCGATAGCTGCGAACCTCTCTTCCATGCTATCCATCCGTAGAGTGCAATGAGCAGATAGTATATATTTATGCCAAAGTCGGCATAAAGTCCGGCATCGTAGTAAATGAATATGTATATTGCCGGCATTATTATGCCTGCTATCCACAGATAAATGCTGGCTCGGTATTCCAGCCACAGGTAGATTATTCCTACCGTTGTTCCCAAAAGTTCAAGTGTCATAATTTTTACAAGCTGCTTAAATTTCTAAAAACAGTTTCATATTTCTTTTTAAAAATCGATGCTCAGGTGTCCCAAAATATTGGTCCCTGCCTGTGCAGCGTACCCCGCGTAGTTGTAACGATGGCGTGTGCCGTCGCCGTCGGTGTAGTACCCGCTGCCTGCATAGCCGTTATTCTCGTATTCTTCGTTGAAGATGTTGTATATTGTTGCACCCACTGTGATGCTTTTTGTTCTTGGCAGTTTGAAGGTGTAGGCCATACGCAGATTGCTGACAAAATATGCGTCGAGACTGTGTTCCTTCTGTTCCGCGTTGCTCATATATTGCTTGCTAACGTAGTTCGATAGCAACGACACGTCGAATCCCTTGAAACGATACGAAAATGTGTTGTTTACAATAATATCGGGTGAGAATGAGATGTGTGTGCTGCCATGATTGATTTCCCAACGTTCGTATGTGTTGTCGTCGTAAAGCACCTCTGTGAAATTTTTAATACGGTTACGGCTGAAGGTGGCATTGGCATTCCAACTGAACCCATTAGGCAGTTCAACACCTGCCATAAGTTCAATGCCTGCACGGTAGCTGTCGGGAATGTTGGCGGCAAGCGGTTCGCCAATCTCGTTAAGCTCGCCCGTAAGTACAAGTTGGTCTTTATAGTCCATGTAATATAGGTTCACGCCTGCATGCAGACACTTGCCTGCGAATGTGTAGCCAAGCTCATAGTCGGTGAGCTTTTCGGCCGAGGGATGTTCGTCGAGTTTGCCATCGGTGTAATTGTTGCGTGTCGGCTCTTTGTGGGCTACGCTCACAGATGCAAACAATCGGTTGCTCCTGTTAATCTGCCAAGAGATTCCTGCCTTCGGGTTGAAAAAGTTGAACTTCTCGTCAATGGCAAGCTGTTGCAGATTACCTGTTGCGTCGTTCCATTTATCGTTACAGCCATCGATTGCATAGCCTATATGACGATATTGCAGGTCGGCATAAATGTTCAGGTTGTTTGTCAGTCGATAATCGCCTTTTAGGTAAATGTTTGCATCGTTCTTTGCACCGTTGTTGCGATAATATTCGTGGTCGGGTGCAAGGTCGCCTATGTAGTTCTTTACCCATAGTACCTGCCCAAAGTGACGGCCATAGTAGCGGTTGGCTCCGCCGCCCAATGAAGCACTCAGTCGGTCGCCCTTGTAATTGAGCGAGTATATTGCCCCGCCAAAATGATTGTCCATCGCTTTTCGGCGTATAAGGTCACTCTTTTTCACTTCGTTGCCGTCCGTAGAAAAGGGTTGCAGGGCATACTCTTGCAGTTTGCGGTTGCCTTTGTACTCTTGATAGTAGCCGTCGCCTTTTGTGTAGTGCAAGCCGGCATTCACGCTCCATTTGTTACTGAAATGATGGTCGAACAACAGTTGCCAATTTTTCTGCACGTAGTTGTCTGTTTGTCCGTCGTAGTAATGTGCCTTGCCGTCGCTGTCGGTGTACATGTATCCGCAACTGTTGTAACGGCGGCCATATTGTTTCATCTCTTCTTTGCTTGCATAGTTCCATGCGTGGTAGGTTTCCTCTTCACCAGCGAAACTGATGAGACGGACTGTGGTGTTGCCGCTGTAATATGCTCCTTGAAGGTAGTATGAATTAAGGTTAGTCGATGCGCGGGAAATGTAACCGTCACTGCCAATATTCGATAACCTTATGTCAAACGCCCAATGGTCGGCAAGTAATCCTGTTCCGGCACGCAGTGTCTCTTTATGTGTGCCGTAAGAGCCGGCCGAGCCGCTGAATCCGGCGTAGGGCAGTGTATTAAACTCACTTGTCTGCATGTTGATGCTTGCGCCGAACGCACCGGCTCCGTTGGTCGATGTTCCTGCTCCGCGCTGAATCTGTACATCCTTGACAGACGATGCAAGGTCGGGGATGTTTACCCAAAAGACAGTGTGGCTCTCGGCGTCGTTTACAGGAATGCCGTTGGCGGTTACGTTTATGCGAGTGGCATCTGTGCCACGTATGCGCAGGCTTGTGTAGCCAATTCCTGCTCCTGCATCGCTTGTAACAACTGCACTTGGTGTCATTTTCACGAGGTAAGGAAAGTCTACTCCCGTATTCTGCTTTTTAAGCTCATCTTTGCCTATGTTTGTGTAGGCAACAGGAGTAGTCTTTGTCGCGCGTATCGACATTATTTCCACTTCCTGCAAACTATTGTGCAGGCTGTCTTTCACTCCCTCTTGTGCGTTCAGCATCGAGGGTAGGGCTGCCATAAGAAAGCAACCGAGCAATGTTCTCTTTTTCATTGCAATTTCCAATTTTTGTGGAGCATGGTGCAAAAAAATAATCCTCCAAGCTCCGTTGTTAAACAGAAAATGGGGATTTTTCCTGCATTGCCTATATAAAATTGGAATGTGTATATAAGCTTTTTCCTACGCCGGCATTACCCGGATCAGGTTCTTGGGTATGATCTCAGCCCATGTTTTAAGGCAC
>CAZXIQ010000262.1:0-2841 GCA_964640785.1 uncultured Bacteroidaceae bacterium
GCAGTACTATGCGGACGTCGGGCTTGTCTATGCCCATTCCGAATGCGTTTGTGGCTACCATTATGCGCGATTTTCCGCTTTTCCATCGTTCTTCGCGCTCGTCTTTTGTGTTTGAGCTTAGCCCTGCGTGGTAGTATTCGGCTGTGAATCCGTTGTTTGTAAGAAATTCGGCAACCTCTTGTGTCTTTTTACGATTTTGGGTGTATATTATTGCCGAGCCTTTAATTCTGTTGAGTATGCGCAGTAGTTCTTGTGCTTTGTTGTCGGTGTTTCGCACTATGTACGAGAGGTTCTTGCGCTCGAAACTCATTCTTATGACGTTGCTCTCGCGGAACGACAGTTGTGCCTGAATGTCGGTTATCACCTCTTCGGTGGCTGTTGCTGTGAGTGCGAGTATGGGTGCGTGCGGGAATATTTCGCGTATCTTGAATATTTCTCTGTATGCCGGTCGAAAATCGTGTCCCCATTGCGATATGCAGTGTGCCTCATCGACGGTTATCATGCTTACGTTTACGCGGCGTATTTTCTTTAGAAATATTTCTGACGATAGTCTTTCGGGCGAGACGTATAGGAATTTGTAATCGCCGAAGATGCAATTTTCAAGGGCTGTTATTACATCGCTGTGTTTCATGCCCGAATATATTGCTGTTGCTTTTATGTGGCGACTTTTGAGGTTGGCCACTTGGTCTTTCATCAGTGCGATGAGTGGGGTGATGACAAGGCATAGACCCTCTTGGGCGAGTGTGGGTACTTGAAATGTGATGCTTTTTCCGCCGCCTGTGGGCATTAGTCCCAATGTGTCGCGTCCTGCACCTATGTTGCAGATAATTTCCTCTTGTATTCCACGAAAAGCATCGTAACCCCAATGCTCTTTCAGTATTTCGAGATATTTTTCGGGCGTCGGGGTGCTCATTTTTCTTTTATTGTCTTCCTTTGGGGCGTATGCTTTCTATTTGCAGTTGAACTTCGCCGTGTTTGTATGTGTTGTCCTCTAATGTGTAGCAGATGTCGAACGATTGTTTCGATTTTATGTATCGTGCCTGCTGGCTCTGCCCGAAGGCGATGCCGTTTATTACGTTGCTCGACTTGTTGTCTACAAGTTCCAGTTTTATGTGTTCTTGTCGTCGTCCGACAACTTTGCTTGTGCCATAGTCGTATACTCCATTTGTGCAGAAGATGGGCTTGGGGTTGTCGGGGCCGTGTGGACTGAATTTCTTCAGGTCGTTGAAGAATTTGCGTGTTATGTCGCGAAAATCGAGCATTGCCTCAATTTCTATCGTCGAGTCGGTCTGTTCGGGACGTATGTTTTCTGTTACGTATTGCTCGAACTGACGTTTAAATTCCGGAATGTTCTTTACAAGTAGCGAGAATCCTGCTGCGTATGTGTGACCTCCGAAATTTTCGAGTAGCTTACGGCTGTTTTCTATTGCTTTGTATACGTCGAATCCTGCCACTGAGCGTGCCGAGCCGGTGGCTGTATCTCCCGTGCATGTTATTACTGCTGCCGGACGGTGGTACACCTCAGTAAGGCGTGATGCTACTATTCCTATGACGCCTCTGTGCCACTTTTCATTAAATATGACAATGGCGCGTTTTTCTTCGAAATTTTCAAGGTCGGCGACAATTTTATTGGCCTCTTCGGTCATGCTTTTGTCGAGGTCCTTGCGTGTTTCGTTGTATTCGTTTATCTGTTCACTCATGGCGAGTGCTGCCGACAGGTTGCTTTCTATGAGCAGGTCTACGGCAACCTTTCCCTGTTGTATGCGTCCCGATGCGTTTATGCGGGGGCCTATCTTGAATATTATGTCGTTGATTGTTATCTCTTTTTCTCTTAGACCGCACACCTGTATTATGGCTTTCAGCCCGGTACTTGCATTGTGGTTGAGCTGCTTTATTCCATGGTACGAGAGTATACGGTTTTCACCCATATTGGGTACTAAGTCCGAGGCTATGCTTACGGCTACAAGGTCGAGCAGTGAGTATAGTTGTTCGGCGGGTATCCCGTTGTCTCGTGCAAACGCTTGCATGAATTTGAAACCTACTCCGCAACCCGATAGGTGGGGGTAGGGGTATGTTGAGTCGGCACGTTTGGGGTTGAGTATTGCCACTGCGCAGGGTAGTTCGTCGTCGGGGACGTGGTGGTCGCACACTATAAAGTCTATACCTTTTTCTTTGGCGTATGCAATCTCTTCGATGGCTTTTATTCCGCAATCGAGCACTATTATCAGTTTTACTCCCGTTGAGTGGGCATAGTCTATGCCTCGTTTGGATATTCCGTAGCCATCTTCGTTTCTGTCGGGTATGTAGTAATCGATGTTCAACGAGAATTGTTGTAGGAATTTATATACCAATGCTACGGCTGTTGTACCGTCTACGTCGTAATCGCCATAGACCATTATACGCTCCTTGCGTCCAAGGGCTTTGTTTAGTCGTGCAACGGCAATGTCCATGTCCTTCATCAGGAACGGGTCGTGGAGGTTGCTTAGTTTGGGACGGAAGAAATTTTTTGCCTCGGCTGCTGTCTTAATGCCTCGTTGCAGCAGAAGTCCGCAGAGAATGGGGCTCATGTCCAACTCTTCGGAGAGCCGCTTGGCCTCTTCGCGTTGTTTGCTTGTCAAGGGTTTATAATTCCACTTTTGTCCCATCTCTTTGTTATATTATCTTTTTATATCACAATTAATTAGCACCAATTTTACAACTGATGCAACTGTTTTGTGGGCTTTTGCCCTCGTTTCAATTTGTAAAGATATAAAAATGCTGTTAAAAAACAGAGGAAATAACGTTTTTTTTCGTTGTTTCCTCTGTTTTTTAACAGCATTTATGTGAAATTGTTAATTTAAT
>CAZXIQ010000263.1:0-2832 GCA_964640785.1 uncultured Bacteroidaceae bacterium
CTCATCAGCGACTCGGGACGCATAAGCTACCGCATAGAGGCCGAAGAGTGGCTCATTTACGAAAAGCGTAAACCCAAATATTGGGCATTTGAAAAGGGAGCATATTTAGAAAAATATGACGACAGTCTGCGCGTAGAGGCAACAATAAAAAGCGACACAGCCTATTTTTTCAGTGAAAAGAAGTTGTGGAAACTAATTGGAAACGTTGATATAAAAAATCAAAAAGGAGAAAAATTCTTCACCGACATGCTCTATTGGAATCAGGAAGATGGCAGCATATACTCGGACAAGTACATAAAAATAGAACAACAGGAACAAATAACAACAGGCGTCGGATTCCGCTCGAACCAAGAGCTTACCGATTGGGAAATACTCTCGACCGAGGGTATATATTTAATTGAAGACAAACAATGACAACAACCATTATATTACTTGTAATAGTCATTCTTTTATCTGCACTCTTTTCGGGAATGGAAATAGCATTCATTGCATCCAACAAATTCCTGATGGAGATTGACATGAACAACAACACCGCAACATCGCGCATACTCGACAAATTCTATCGCAACAGCAACAACTTTGTATCGAGCCTGCTCGTTGGCAACAACATTGTACTTGTAATATACGGTATACTCATGGCCAATCTTCTGAACCAGACAATTCTTGCATCATTGAACGACGCTCCATCGGCTCAAGTGCTGTTGCAAACAATTATATCTACAATAATAATCATCATTACCGGTGAATTTGTTCCCAAAGCACTGTTTCGCATAAACCCCAACAGTACAATGAAACGATTCGCCATGCCAACATTCCTATTATATATACTTCTATACCCCACCGCTCGTTTCACAACATGGGTATCGTGTATGGTTCTTCGTCTGTTCAACATACGCATAAACAAAGAGACGCGCGACACAACATTCAGCAAAATGGAGCTTACCCATCTAATACAAAGTTCCATAGAAAATGCCAAGGAGGAGGAAGAGACCATCGACAACGACGTAAAGATATTTCAGAACGCACTTGATTTTTCAGACATACGCGTGCGCGACTGTTTCGTTCCCCGAACAGAAATATGGGCAGTGGAAATAAACACCTCACTCGAAGAGCTCAAATTGCAATTCATAGAATCGGGACACTCCAAGATAATTGTATACAAAGAAGATATAAACAACATCATCGGGTATATACACTCATCAGAACTATTCAGAAATGCCGATGAATGGCAGAAACAGATATGTCGCATGCCAATAGTCCCCGAAACACTACCGGCACAAAAACTGATGCGAACATTGATGCAACAGAAAAAATCACTCGCAGTGGTTGTAGACGAATTTGGCGGAACATCGGGCATAATTTCACTCGAAGACCTGCTCGAAGAAATTATCGGCGAAATTGAGGACGAGCACGACAATACCAACCACACAGCCAAAAAGACAGACGAAGGAGAGTATCTTTTGTCGGGACGCCTCGAAGTAGAGAGAATAAACGAACTATTCGACCTTGAATTGCCTGAATCGGATGAATATCAGACACTCGGCGGAATGATATTGTCCTACCACCAAAGTTTCCCACAACTGAACGAAACAATAACCATAGACAAATATCAATTCAAGATACTCAAACAACGCAGCACAAAGATAGAGTTAGTAAAACTGAAAATATCGGAATAACATATAGAACAAAAAACAAGACAAAAAGAAATTGCACACAAATAGCCCGAATAGTCCAAAAAAACAGAATATTTTAATAAATAGACACAACTTATTACATTAAAAAAGCTGTAAATTCAAAGCTATTTTGTAACTTTGTCGGCGTTTGCTTGAAAAATGAAATAAATAAAAATAAAAAACATACTTAAAATTATGGCAACATTACAAAAGTTACGCAACATGGGCCCCATGCTCGTTATATTCGTGGGTGTCGCATTGTTTGCATTCGTAGCCGGTGACGCTTGGAGAATACTTCAACCGCAACAAGGCTCACAATCTGTTGGAAGTGTAAATGGCGAAGAATTACTCGCAACCGATTTCCAGAAAATGTACGAAGAGTACTCAGAGGTAGTAAAATTCCTTAGAGGCACAAACGCACTCTCCGAGGAAGAGCTCAACCAAGTAAAAGACCAAGTTTGGCAAGACTATGTACGCAACAAGGTGCTGAAGGCAGAGGCAGAGAAAATAGGCCTTACCGTATCGGCAGCCGAGCTTAACGCTATTGTAAGTGCAGGCGAGGACCCCATTCTTCAGCAGACACCTTTCCGCAACGAACAGGGCAAGTTCGACAAAAGCATACTTGACAACTTCCTTGCACAGTATGCACAGAACAAGGATGACGAAAACTTTGTACAACAATACAAAAGAATCTACGACTACTGGAAATTTGTAGAGAAGACAATTACAGATAATGCACTTGCATATAAATACCAAATGCTTATCTACAACACATACCTCTCGAACCCCGTAGCTGCACAGAACAGTTTCGATGCAAGCAATGCAACATACGACATTGAAATTGCCGCTTACCCCTACTCGGCAATTCCCGATGCAGACGTAACAGTCAGCGACGCAGATGTAAAAGCACTTTACAACAAAAACAAAGAGCAATACAAACAGTATGCCGAGAGCCGCGACATTAAATATGTAAGCTACCGTGTAACACCCAGTGACGCCGACCGCGCAGAGCTTAACAAAGAGATGACAGAGTATGCTCAGGCACTTAAAGCCGAGGATGCCGACTACTCTACAATAGTACGCCAAGCAAGCAGCATGGTACCCTACTCTGTTGTTGCATGGAAAAAAGACAGCTACCCCGAAGAGGTTGCAGTACGTT
>CAZXIQ010000264.1:0-2811 GCA_964640785.1 uncultured Bacteroidaceae bacterium
CTCTTACAAAAGAGGGAGAGTTTTTGCAGTTTATCCCTTTAACGTCTCGGATAATTACTCCATGAAACGGCCGCGCAAGCAAGAGCGAGCTTTGTTTATGCGGCTCTTGACTGTGCCAATGGGAACATTCATCCTCTCGGCAATCTCGCAATATTTGTAACCACCAACAAACATTTCAAGCGGAACGCGAAAAGACAATGGCAAATGACCGACAATACCTATTATTTCACGAGAATCGACAACACAATCATCGAAAGGGGCATCGAAAAAAGAATCATCAGAGATATTCACACAATGCGAAGAACGTTTACTATCATTAATAAAAATGTTATGCATTATTGTTGCAGCCCAACCTTTGAAGTTAAAATTCAAAACATAACTGCTTCCATTGCTAAGGATTTTAAGGACTGTTTCTTGTAATAAATCATCGGCACGACCATCGTCGCCGGTCAAAGTTAGCGCATAGCTTTTAAGTGAGGGTAATACGCATAATAACATTTTTTCCATTTCGTCACGTTCCATAATTGTTTGTGTGTTAAGTAATTTTTAATATTAGAAACATATAAGGCAATGTGTGTTGCATTGCCTTTTACTCTATAACAAACAAGTATGTTATTTTGTTCACGAAAATTTAGAAAAAATCAAGAAGTTGTTTAATTTTCTAAATTACCAATTAACCATAAAACTCCTTATACCACACAGCAAACTTGCGCAATCCTTCACGCAACGAAGTGCGAGGCTTGAATCCGAAGTCTTTTTCAAGTGCTGAAGTATCGGCGTATGTTACAGGTACATCACCGGGTTGCATTGGCACAAGCTCTTTGTGAGCCTCAAAGTCGTAGTCAGCCGGTAGTACTCCTGCTGCTGTAAGTTCTTCTTGCAGTATCTGCACAAAATCCAAAAGATTCTCGGGGCTGTTGTTACCGATATTATATACTTTGTATGGTGGAACAGGCAAACCATCTTCGCCGGTCTCTTTCTCGGGTGCATGCTGCATGATGCGTACAACACCCTCTACTATATCATCGACAAAGGTAAAGTCGCGCTTGCAGTTACCATAGTTGAAAATTTGAATTTTCTCGCCCTTGAGTAATTTGTTCGTAAAGCCAAAGTATGCCATGTCGGGACGACCGCAAGGACCATAAACAGTGAAGAATCGCAAACCGGTAGAGGGGATATTATAAAGTTTACTATAAGCATGAGCCATAAGTTCATTGCTTTTTTTTGTGGCTGCATAGAGACTAACCGGGTTATCGACCTTGTCATCGGTGCTGTAAGGAACTTTTTTGTTACTACCATACACGCTCGACGAAGATGCGTAAACCAAATGCTCAACCTCGTGGTGACGACAAGCCTCCAAAATATTATAAAATCCTATAAGGTTGCTCTCTACATATGCGTCAGGGTTGGTGATGCTGTAACGTACACCGGCCTGCGCAGCAAGATTCACAACCACCTGCGGTGCATAATCAGCAAATATGCTTTCTATTGCTTGCTTATCGGCTATATTACCCTTCACAAAGACAAATCTATCGCCGTATGTTGCAAGTTCGTCGAGACGTTCGCGTTTCAAGCGAACATCGTAATAATCGGTAATACTGTCAATTCCAACAACTTTCACGCTGTCAAAATCGTTCAGTAAACGCTTTACAAGATTGGCACCGATAAAACCGGCTGCACCTGTGACAAGTACAGTCTTGTTTTTAAGGTCTATATTATATGTTACCATAGCTCAAAAATGTTTACTGATTAGTCTCTACCGAAAATATCACGTGTATAAACTTTTGCCTTAACATCATCGAGACAAGCATCGTAACGATTGGCTATAATAGAATTTGAAAGTTCTTTGAACTTATTTAAATCATTTACAACCTTGCTACCAAAGAATGTAGAACCATCTTCGAGAGTAGGCTCATAAATGATAACCTCGGCACCTTTTGCTTTTATGCGTTTCATCACACCTTGAATAGATGATTGACGGAAGTTATCTGAATTGGCCTTCATTGTAAGACGATAAACACCAACCGTCACTGATTTTTCTTTAGAAGCATCGTAACTGCTGTTTGCTCCGTAAGCACCGGCCATTTCGAGCACGCGGTCGGCAATAAAATCCTTACGTGTGCGGTTACTCTCAACAATGGCAGTCATCATATTTTGCGGTACATTCTGATAGTTAGCAAGCAACTGCTTTGTGTCTTTAGGCAAGCAATAGCCTCCGTAACCAAACGAGGGGTTGTTATAGTGCGAACCTATACGAGGATCAAGACCAACGCCACTTATAATGGCAGCCGAGTCGAGACCTTTTATTTCGGCATATGTGTCAAGCTCATTGAAATAGCTTACACGAAGTGCAAGGTATGTATTTGCAAAAAGTTTAACAGCCTCTGCCTCTTTAAGTCCCATGAAAATAGTATCAATATTCTCTTTTATAGCTCCCTGCTGCAAAAGTGATGCAAATGTACGGGCAGCCTCGTTAAGGCGCTCAACATCGGCAATGGCATTGATTGCTTTGTTCTCTTCGTCGAACTGCTCTATATATTTAGGCGCACCCACAATGATGCGACTGGGATAGAGGTTATCGTAAAGAGCTTTGCTCTCACGCAAAAATTCGGGCGAGAAAAGAAGATTAAACTTTTTATCTTTCAATGTTTCATTGGTAGCGAAACGCTGTGCATACTTAACATAAAGGCTGCGACAATAACCTACGGGTATTGTACTCTTGATGACAATTATTGCATCGGGGTTAGTATCCAGCACAAGGTCAATCACAGCCTCGACCGCTGATGTGTCGAAAAAATTTTTTTGGCTGTC
>CAZXIQ010000265.1:0-2811 GCA_964640785.1 uncultured Bacteroidaceae bacterium
GCCTCGAATGGGGTTGTTTCTGTGTCGCAGTCTAATGCGTTTTGCCAATATTTTTTCATTTCCATTGTGTAGGTGAAGTTCTTAGGCCGCGTTTGAGTGAAACGGTTGAATACTTCTTTAATCTCGGTCATGCATTTATCGACGTTGTCCGAAGTGATATATGCATGATAGTGTCCCAGAAATTCATCTTCTTTATAAAATGTAGATGCTATCCATACGTTGCCTTGTGTGATGGGCGTACAGCCACTTGCTGCTTCCACCACTCCTACTATTCGATAGGGTGTTTCATTGAGATTAAGGCTTTTGCCGGCAACGTGTGTGTCGGCAAAGAGTTTCATGGCAAGGGTGGTGGATATTACTGCCACCTTTTCGTTCATTTGCTCCTTTGTGAATGGTTGCCCATCAACGAATCGGTAGTTGAACACCTGCCAATATTCGGTGTTCACATTGGCCACATATTCTTCTATTTTCTTGCTTTTGTCGGGGCTTGCAATGGTTCGTTTATTGCGTACGAGCAGCGCTATATTGTCAATACTTTCGGCCTCGCGTTTCAAAAGGTCGCCGAATTTACCGGATATTCCCATTCTGCGTGTGGACACATGAACTTCATTCTTTTCGCTCTCTTCTGTATGTTCAATCACCACCATGCGCCGGCGGTTATATTCGGGATAAATGGGGCCCAGTTTAATGTAGAATATGATGAACAGTGTCATTGCAAGTGCCATGCTGACGGCTGTGCCTATGAGGTACATTCCGGTGTACAGCCGTTGTTGTTTCATCATCGTCCACGCTTGACGTAGGAATTGGTTTTTCATGGTGTTTATTCTGTTTATTTATTCATTAGTTTCTCTGTATCACTCTCTCAATGCTTCGGCAGGGTGTCGCTTGATGGTTGCCGCTGTGGGAACCGTTGCGCCTATAATGCTTATCAGCGCCAAAAACAGGTAGCTTATCGCTGTTACTGTTGCAAAGCGCTGTATTGGTTGATTGTGCAGGAATTTATCTGTTTCGAATTCTCTGAATCTGAGGTATCCCTCCAACGGGTCGGCAAATCCAAATGCGTAGATTTTGTGGGATATTAACGGCAAGGCAAGCAAAAAGGCTGCGCTTACAAGGATTACTGCTTCTGTCGCATATTGTCGGACGATGCTGTTGCGTGTGGCACCTATGCTTTGCATGATGCCTGTCTCGCGGCGGCGTGCCGAGGCGCGCAACCAGAATGTGCCGAAGATTCCCATAAATCCGCTTAGCAGTGCAAAAAGCGTAAGTATGATGTTCTGTCGATAGAGGTTGTTTATTCCGTAATATTCTTCGCCTTCTTCCTTTAGGTTCTTGTGCGATGTGAATTTTGCGCAGTATAAATTCCCGGCTTTCAGTTTGGGCATAATCTCTGTGTGGAAACGTTGCTCGAATTTGTGAGCATCCACTCCCTCTTTCAGTCTTATGGAAATTGTATGATTTTCAAGGTAATTTGTACCTGCACCGGCAGGCATTTTGTTGCATACAATCATTGTTGGTGCGTATTCGTAGTAAATGCTCGCTTGAATATCTTCTATCACTCCCTGCACTCTCCAGCGCAGATTGTTTGGGGCGGATGAAGCAAAAAACTCTTTTCCAATGCAATCTTTTGTGCCGAAGAGTGTCATTGCTGTTGTTTCTGTTATATATGCATCGAGCGTATTATCCGAAGATTTAATATCGGGGTTTTTCACTATCTTGCCACTTGTAGCATCCTTTATGCCAAAGGTCTTGAAGAAGTTGCTTTGCAGAGCCTGTATCGAGTAGTAATATGCCACATCTACATTGACACTCTTTTTGTCCGCTCGTTGGGTGCTGTCAATGCTACACTTCTCTCTGAATCGGCTGGCATTGCCCGGATACATTCTTGCAATGCAGTATGTCTCTACTTCGGGGAGGTCGTTTATCATATTGAGGCATTGACGATACGCTTCTACGGTATATTTGTTGTCGGCAAGTGCAGGGTTGTATTTGGGACTATCGCTCCCGTATTGATAGAACTTTATTTCGTAGACATTGTCGTCGTTATAATTTTGTGGTATTTTGCTGCGGCTCATAAGGTCGATGACGGGGTCGATGGAGAGCCATACGAACAGGCTTACAATGAATAGTTCGAGGAAGAGCCACGCATTTTGCTTGCGCTCGTTCCATATCTGGTGTAAGATTGTCTTTATCATAATGGTTATTTGTTTTTCTTTTCTATTCCTCCTCTTTGATAAGAGGAGGTGGATTTAACGAAGTTAAAGACGGAGGAGTTTGAAACTATTGCTTGTGTCTTTCCAACTCCCTCTCCCTTTCGGGCCCTCCCTCTTATCCAAGAGGGAGGGGTTTATTGCTTGTGTGTTTTCAAATTCCTTCAGTTTTATCTTCTCTGATACAGCGACTGAATAATATCCTTCTTCAGTGCAAGCAGGGTAGGCAAGAGCGCCGAAACAATATTCAGCACCAATGTCAATGCCAGAATGCTGACAATAACCGTAGGGTTCAGTAGCATGTCGGCGTTAATTTCGCGCGGCGAGAGGTCAATTACGCGAGTATCGAAAAAGGCTGTTATCCAACTGCTGCCGGTGATTATTATCAGGTACGACAATGCGAGTCCTATGATGGCGCCTGCAAATGTGAGCAGCAGATTTTCCCATAGCACTTGTGAGATTATTTCGCTGTTGGTGGCTCCGTAGGCCTTGCGTATGCCTATTTCGTCCAAGCGGCTGTCCATGCGCGAAGAAATCATTCCGCTAAGGTTCAGCGCGGGGATGAACAGAAAGGCCAGCAGTATGTAAAGGTATTTTCCCA
>CAZXIQ010000266.1:0-2757 GCA_964640785.1 uncultured Bacteroidaceae bacterium
TACCCGGATCAGGTTCTTGGGTATGATCTCAGCCCATGTTTTAAGGCACCCCTTATTTGAAATCTGCGACAAAAGTACAGCTATTTTTTTTAATTGCAAAATGATTTTGCAGGTTGTTGCTCATGTAGATTTTATTTTTTGCTTTTGGTCAGTTGATAAACAAGTGTTACTTTTGCATAAATTATGACTGTTGAACATAGTTGTAGGGTTCAACGTTTTTATGAAAATATTCTGTTTTTATGAAAAGAATTGCAATTATAATGTTTCTATTGGCGGCGATTTCAGTTTTTGACTGTAAGGTTACAGCGCAGGGTTCCCGCACTTATGCCGAGAGTAAGACTATAAAACTCGACAAGGCAGCTTTTTTGAAAAAGGTAATAAATTTTGAAAAAACACCGAGCGTGTGGAATTATCTTGGCGACAAGCCTGCCATCATTGATTTTTATGCAGATTGGTGCGGTCCCTGTCGTCGCCTTGCTCCTGTGCTTGACGAACTTGCAGCCGAGTATGATGGAAAGATTTATTTTTATAAGGTGAATGTGGATAATGAAAAGGAAATTGCCGAGGCCTTTGGAATTACATCGTTGCCGACGATTGTTTTTGTGCCGTTAAAGGGTAATCCGAGTGCAGGAACCGGATTTCTGCCCAAGGAGACATTGCGCGGTGCAATAAAAGAGCTGTTGCTCGATAAAGATAAAGGGAAAAAGAAATAATAAGAAACTGTTTAAATTTATATTATGAAACGTAATCTATTACTATTTTTTGTGGCATTCTTATCCTTGAATGCCACTGCTAAAATCAAGTGGTATAATCCTATGGAGGCGGGGTTTCCGGTTATACAGAATCAGGCGTGGACAGGCGAGGAGCGCGAGAATCCATATAATCGTTTCCCTCTGCGTGCCAAAGATAATGTACGTGGGGCAGTGTGGTCACTCTCGCATCATACGGCCGGTGAGTGCATTGTTTTTACCACTAATGCAAAAGAAATTCATGTGCGCTACACTGTTGCAGGTGGAAAATATATGAACCACATGCCGGCAACCGGTGTCACAGGCGTCGATCTGTATACTAAAAATCGCAACGGTGACGAACTGTGGGCTGCCGCAATGCACTACTCATTTGGCGATACCGTAAAGTATCAGTATGGCGATGTAAAAAGAGGACGAGATTTAGATTTTGATGCAAATACCAACCACCCACACACATACACTCTTTATCTTCCTCTTTATAATGAGGTTAAGTGGATGGAAATTGGCGTGAGCGACGGCGATAAATTCCAATTTGAGCAGTTACGCGCCGACAAGCCTATTGTTGTTTATGGTACTTCTATTGCTCATGGTGCTTGTGCGTCGCGTCCGGGAATGGCGTGGACAAACATTTTGCATCGTCGTTTGGGACGTCCGGTATTCAATTTGGGTTTTTCGGGCAATGCTTACTTCGAAAAAGGTGTCATTGACCTGTTGGGCGAGATTGATGCCAAGGCTTATATTATTGATGCTCTGCCCAATTCTCACACTGTTAAGCCTCATGAGGTTCTTAAAGACACTATCATCAAGGCTGTTAAGCAGTTGCGCACCGTTCGTCCCGAGGTTCCCATTCTGCTTGCTGCCCACTATGGCTATCCTCACGGAAGTACATATAAATATTGGAAGGGCGAGGAAACATATGCAAACAATGCTCTCAAGGCCGCTTATGAGCAGCTTATTGCCGAGGGTGTGACAGCTCTTTATCACATCAGCTACGACGAACTGGGAATGTCACAGGATGCTACTGTCGAGGGTGTCCACCCTTCGGACTATGGAATGGTGCTGTATGCCAATGCTTACGAAAAGAAGATGCGCGAGATTCTAAATGAGCCTGTGGGACAATATAAGACCACTGTTCCTGTGGAGCAGTCGCGCGACTCATATAATTGGCTCGAGCGTCACAATAAAATTATAAAGGATGGTCGCGAGGCCAAACACTTTAAGCGCGTGGTTATCGGAAATTCCATCATGCATCATTGGGGCGGCCTGCCCGAATTCCGCATTCAGCGTGGCGAAAAGGTGTGGAACAAACACATGAAAGGAGCATTCAACATGGGCTGTGGCTGGGACAGACTCGAAAATATCCTTTGGCGTGTCTATCATGATGAGCTTGACGGCTTTACAGCCGATAATATTTATATGATGATTGGCACGAATAACATTGGTGTTTCGAGCGAAGAGGAAATTCTCGCAGGAATAGAGAATATAGTTTCGGCCGTGCGTGTGCGTCGTCCCGAGGCTAAGATTACTCTTATCGGTATTTTCCCACGTGCCAACAAGGAGGCTTATGTCAAGCGTCTGAATGTAGGCATTGCAAATGTTGCAACAAAGATGGGCGTTGTTTTCCGTGACCCGGGCAAGGCCATGCTGCTCGACGATGGCAAAATTGATGCTACGCTTTTTGTCGATGGCCTACACCCTAATGCCGATGGTTACGAAAAAGTCGTTAAGGGCTTTGTAGAGAAGTAATTCATATGTGATACGAAATAATAAATAATTGAAATTGCTTGCTTGTCAGTCGATGATGAGCAAGCAATTTTCATTTATATGTTTCAAACACATACAACAATAAAAGCAACTTTATTTTGCTCTATAAAAAATCAGCGATATAAATTTAAACAGTTTACAAGAATATAATACCTGACGATACATTACAGCACTCTTGCTTTTTGCGTGCGTGAAAGGCAAGAAAATGCACATTTATTTTAAAGATGCATGTTTAATTTCATAT
>CAZXIQ010000267.1:0-2756 GCA_964640785.1 uncultured Bacteroidaceae bacterium
GTATGCCTTGCCACTCATTATAAAATTCTTAAATACTCTATCCGAAGTAAGTTTGTCGCCCGAGGTAACAATTATCTCATTTTCATTTACTAACGAGCCATCGACTTTTTTCCAACTGCCGCTGTTCTTACTGCCACAAGCAAAAATAAGTAGTAATAATAACGGTAAAATGTAGTTTTTCATAATTGTTTAATATTGTGAAGATTTCTGTATTTGTGCAAATTTAATAAACTGTTTAGAAAGAGATTATATTTTCCATTAAATATTTTTGTGCAGTGTGTTTCGTCGTTTGCTTTTTCGTTGTATCTTCGCGGAAATAAAATTTCAATCATGAGAATAGGAGACAAGGTGCGTTTTATTCACGAGACGGGTGGCGGTGTTGTCACCGGCTTTCGTGGCAAGGATATTGTATTAGTAGAGGGCGAGGATGGTTTTGAACTGCCGATGCCTCGCTGTGAGTGTGTGGCAATAGATACCAATGAGTATAATTTCGAGAAAAAAAGTGTTGCCCCGAAACCCGAGTCTGTCAAGGCACAGCAAAATGTTGCAAGCAGGCCGCAACCTATCAAGAAAAGCATTGATGAGGATAGCGAACCGGTAGTTACTTTCCGTCCCAAAGAGCGTCCCGAGGGTGAGCGGTTGAATATTCACCTTGCCTATCTGCCTATGGACGCAAAGTCCTTGTCGAACAGCCGTTTCGAGGCTTATCTTATAAACGACAGCAACTATTCGGTCTATTATACATATTCGGCAGCCGAAGGAAATTGTTGGCGCGTACGCGGTAACGGACTTTTGTCGCCCGACTCAAAATGTTTCATCGAAGAGTTTGGACGCGACGAACTTAATTCAATGGAGCGTGTATGCGTGCAACTGCTGCCATTTAAAGAGGATAGAAATTTTGTGCTCAAAGCAGCCATGAATGTAGAGCGTCGCATAGATGTTGTAAAATTTTACAAATTGCATCTGTTCAAAGAGAATCCTTTCTTCGAAGATGATGCTCTGATGTATGATATTGTGGTAGACGACAAGCCCGTAAAAGAAATTTTTGCCGATGCAGCCGAAATGCAGCGCGCCATCATGGAAAAGAAACGTGCCGACGTTACCCCCAAACAGACCCCTGCACACACCAAACTGCATAAAGGCAGCGATATTCTCGAAGTAGACCTGCACGCCTCATCATTACTCGAGACAACCGCAGGAATGAACAATTTTGACATTCTGAACTATCAGTTGGGAATTGTGCGCAAGACACTCGACGAGCACATTAAAGAAAAAGGCAAAAAGATTGTCTTCATTCATGGCAAGGGCGAGGGTGTTCTGCGCAATGCAATATCGCAAGAACTTAAAAGAAAATATCCACGTTGCGTGTCACAGGATGCGTCGTTCCAAAAATATGGATTCGGAGCAACGATGGTAATAATCAAATAAGACAATGGAATTTACATTTACCCTGATATTGCTGCTCGCAATAAGCCTTGTGCTGACATTACTGATAACCATCTTTGCAACCATCAGAAAACTGATGGGTAAGCTCTTTTGGAAAAATTTCAAAGCAGGACTGTGGATACTGTTACTACCGCCGTTGCTACTTTTATATGGAGCATTTATCGAGCGCAATCAGACTCAGATAAACAACGTTGAAATTGTATCGGACAACGTACCACAGGCATTCGACGGCTATAAAATAGTACACATTTCAGACATACACCTGCTCTCTTTCATCGGTCGCGAAAATATTCTTGCAAAGATGATGGAAGAGGTGAACGCACAACAGCCCGATGTAATACTGTTTACCGGCGACATTGTAACCCGCAACAGTTCCGAATTTGAGAGCACGAAAGATATCCTCGCCACACTGAGCGCCCCCGATGGAGTATATTCAATTCTCGGCAATCACGATTACAGTTTTTACAATCAATGGAAGAACGAGCAACAGCGCCGAAAAGATGCCGACGCAATTATCGAAAGCCAAAGAGCCATAGGCTGGAACCTGCTGCTGAACGAGAACAAAAATATAACAAAAAAACTAAACGGAAACACCGACACACTCTCCATCATAGGAGTGGAAAATACTTCAGTGAAACACAAATTCAGGTCGTATGGCAATCTTAAAAAAGCCATGCAAGGAGCAGAAGGAAAATTCAAGATACTTATGACACACGACCCCAGCCATTGGCGCAACGAAGTTGTTTCAAAGACAAACATCGACCTAACCCTTTCGGGACACACACACGCAATGCAATCGACACTGTTCGGATGGTCAATCATCAGCCTTGTTTACAAAGAGTATATGGGGCACTATAAAGAAGAGAAACAACATCTGTATGTAAACATAGGATTAGGCGAAACAATGTTTCCCTTCAGAGTAGGAGCAAAGCCCGAAATAACCGTAATAACATTAAGAAACTTATAATAAGCCGTTTAAATGTATAAAAAAAACGAAGGTGCAGAATTGAGCACCTTCGTTTTTTGGGTATATAAAAGAGTAATTAACCAATAATCCACTTACTGCCCGGAACAAACGAAATAATCTTTGTTGTCAGATAACAAGTTACAAAGGTCGCAACAGCAATCGCCGGAATTGCAGCCACAGTAGGCAGTGCCAACGTATACTTAAAAAGAGTAACCCACAGACCCAGCCAGAAAATGTGCATCATGTAAATACAATAGCTCATTTTTGACATATCTGTCACAATAGCCGGAGCTGAATCATTTTCAATACAACTAAACATCAGGAAAGTTCCAACCGTCAGCAC
>CAZXIQ010000268.1:0-2721 GCA_964640785.1 uncultured Bacteroidaceae bacterium
TGCAAAATTAGTCAAAAGCGAGCGAAATAATATCAAGCTTGCTTGAAATATTTTACAGCGAGCTAAACTCTATATTCGAGTTTATCTCAAATTAGTCAAAAGCGAGCGAAATAATATCAAGCTTGCCCCAAATATTTTACAGCGAGTAGCGTGTATGTATTATTTAAATGACGAAAGAAATGATAAATAGTTACAATTACCTCTTGCTTTTTTAATAAAAATTAACTGTTTATGCGTTTGCATAGCTGTGTATGCCTCCAAGCAGGTAGTTCACGCCAAAGTAGGTGATAATAACTGCGGCAAAGGCTGCAATCATATATATGTGAAAAAAGCGTCTGTCGCGGAATTTTGCAATGCTTTTTGTGTGGAATGCAGCGCCGTATATCATGAATGTTATTAACGCCCACACCTCCTTTGGGTCCCATGCCCAATATCGTCCCCACGAAACGTTTGCCCACACTGCACCTATGAATATTCCCGTGCCCAAAAACAGTACGGCAGGGTAGAGCATCAGGCGGCTCAGTGTGGTTATTGCCTCGACGCTCTCTTGTAACTTTTTATTTCTTCTACGCATCGCAACAAGTGCTACAATACCTCCCAGCATTATAAAAGCAAAAAGTGCATACGCAATCATTATAAGAGAGACGTGTATGCTCAGTAGCGGCGACACGAGTACAGGCATCAGTGGTGTAATTTGTGGGTTCATTTCTCCCAAATGTGCAACAAGCAGTGTAAAGCCCGAAAGCAAAAATCCTCCGACAAGGGCAAATGAAAAGCGTCTCTCTATCAGGCACGATATTACAAGAATACTCAATGCCATGAATATCATAGTCTCGTAGCCATTGCTCAGCGGCACACGCCCGCCTATGTACCAGCGTGTAAGGTAGCTTGCGGCGAGTATCGTGGTGCTTGCGTACAAGAGTATTCTCAGCGAGTACCAAATTCTTTTTGTTACATTTGTTGCGTCGCGTGTCATTGCTGCGAGCAATAAAATAAAGGCTGTTACTCCCAATATTAAATTGGTCATGAACAGGATTTTTGTGACAGGAAGACTGTTGTAAATTATTTCTGTTTCAATGGCAATGTTGCTCAATGGCTCTATGCTACCGTCGTTTGGCAGCTCTTTTATAAGTGTTCCACCGAGTAGCATCAGTATCATTCCCGCCTTTTCGTCAGTCTCAAAGATTGCTTTTGCCATTGGATGTTGTTTGCTGCCTGTTTTTGTCTCTTCGAGTATTTTTTGCAGACGGTATTCTCTTTTTTCATTGTATAGTTGCGACAGTGATGCGTACTCTCCTGTTATACCTATTTTTTCGCGTAACGCATTGTCTTTTATCTTTATGATAGGCTCGGTGTACCATTTTTGCGGCTCAAGCATCCAGCCTTTTACCACCTGCACGGCAGTCAGCCCTTTGTAGCTGTCGTGTCCCGACAATTTTTTTAAAAAGTCGCGAGCCTGTGTGTCGAAGGGTGCAATGCGTCCTTTGTAAAATACTTGTCGGCGGGCAAGGCTGTCGGCCGACAGCTCTTTTGCCTGCGGCGTTGAGCAGCAGAGTAATACAAACAGTACGAGTGTTGTGCCGCGTCTGAGAGACGGATGTCTCAATAGCTTGCGGAAACTCTCACTCCTCGACAGTAACAACAGGCACGATGAGGCAAAAAGCATAATATAGCCTGTGTAGGTTATTGCATTGCCGAAAGGGTCGTGGCTTACGCTAAGCAGGCTGCTGCCATCTTTGTCGTAAGATGATTGATAGAATCTGTAACCTTCTTTTTTCAGTATGTTGTTCATTGAAATTTTGTGCGGCGCACCGTCAATCTTTACATAACTTACATAGTCGGCCGGGACATTTGTCCCGTTGTAATATTTTATAACGAAACTGTCCAAATGTACTGTAAAGGGCAGGCTTAATTTGTTGCCGTTCTCAGCATCTATAAAATGATTTTCTTCTTTTTCGGGGGTAATGTGCATATACCCTTTTGTGCCTGTGAAGAATGTTGTTGCCGCTCCTGCCAGAATTACCAAGAATGATAGGTGTAACAGGCCTGTGCAAGGCTTTTTCCATATTTTGCTTTTTATCAGTATATATGTTGTTGTAATGCTTGTCAGCAGCCACAAAAGAAAAAACCATGTTGCGTGGTATATTTCATTTTCGACAATAGATGTTCCGTATATGCGTCCAAGCAACGTAGCTGTTGCAAGTGTCGCTATTATCATTGCATATAGTAGAATTGTAATTTGTTTCATTTGGCTGTTTTTTTGTTTATGCGGTTATTTGCAATTTTATGCGAATATACAATCAATTCTTCGATATTATAAGAAACTGCTTAAATTTATATCGCCAAATTTCTTATAAAACAAAAACAGATATTTTTGAATATAAAAACGGTGAAACAAACGATGCAGTTTCTATACATATAGAAATTTAAACAGTTTCTTAATGTTTCTTTCATTATGGTGCTTGAAGTAAAAGAAACTTCAATCGCTGTTTATTTTATATTCTACGACAGTTTTTACCCTTGATTTTTATTGAAAAGCAAACAAAAACTGTCCATCTTGGATAAGAGGGACGAGAAAAACTTTAGTTTTTCGGAGGGAGTTTGAAGAAATGAGTGAATTCTCGAACGCCCCCGGCCTAAAGGCCACCCCCTCTTAGCCAAGAGGGGGAGTTATTTGCAACCGTGTGTGCCTGTAATTATAACTGAGCTGTATTTTTTGAA
>CAZXIQ010000269.1:0-2688 GCA_964640785.1 uncultured Bacteroidaceae bacterium
TTTGCCGAGTGGTGCGGTCCATGCAAAGCCATGAAACCCATTTTGGAAAATCTTAAAAAGGCAATGGGCGAAAATGTGCGCATATTGAAAATTGATATTGACAAGAATGGTGCTCTTGCCGATAAATACGCAATACAGTCTGTTCCGACATTTATTTTGTTCAAGAGTGGCGATGTAAAATGGCGCGCATCGGGTACACGTTCGCTTGCCGAACTTAAAGAGATAATAGAGAAACATCAATAATAAACAGCTATCATCTTTATTTATAGAACTTAAACAGTTCGTACTCTTTGGCTTTTACCTTTCCATACTCGCTGCCTTGTTCGGTGGCACGTTTGTAGTATATATAGGCCTTGCCGTCATTATGTTCGGCCCCGCGCCCTTTTTCGAAACACTCGGCAACAAGTTCCTGTGCCTTCACAAGGCCGTTGTTGGCAGCGTGCAACAACCACTCGAAACGCAGTTTCTTGCTCTTCTTTACATAGCGGCCGTTGCCGTAACACTCGGCAAGTTTCATTTGTGCCTGTACGTTATTAAGTTTCGCGGCGGCGGTGTATAATCTTATAGCCTCCGACTCGCGCAGTGCTTTTCCTTTTTTGCCCTCTATTGAGTCTTTATGTTCGTACATGCGTGCAACCTTGTACATTGCGTAGGGTTCCTCTTTCCCGGCGGCACGTTTGTACCAATAGATAGCTTTTTCGCTGTTCTTTTCAGTTAAAAGTCCCTCTTCGTAGCTTTTTGCCAACATGCTCATCGATAGGGTGTAGCCACTGTCGGCAGCTATCGTGTACCATTTGTGTGCAAGGGCATTGTTCGCGGGGGTGCCTATTCCCTTCATGTAACAGTTGGCAAGGTTGTGCATGGCGGCAGTGTGTTTGCCGTTGGCTGCTGCGCGGAACATACGAAAGGCTTTTACCGGCTCTTTTTCCACTCCCTCGCCATTAGCGTAGCAGATGCCTGCGTAGAGCATTGCATCGGGGTAACCAAGCGCGGCTGCCTCGTGAAATTTTTCAAAAGCTCGTTTATACTCTTTCTCGCGGTAGAGGCTTCTTCCTTCTGTCGTTATTTTGTAAGAGTATGCTATTGTTGCAGGGTTGTTTATAATCTCCTTGCCGTATCTTTTTTCTATGCTTTTCTGTTCTTTGTTTAGGGTACGGGTTGCGATATTTGCAGTTGTTCCATAGAATGTGTTACCGCTTATGCCCTCTATGTCTATTATGGGCTTTTCTGTTATTGCATTGTTGTATAGTTCAATGTGCAGTTTACCGTCGTCGGCTTTTATCGAAGGTAGCCACAGTAACGTGCGGCGTACATCTTTTTTGTCGGTAGGGCGTTTGTCTTTGTAGCCGGGCGAGTAGAACTGTTTGCTCTTGTTGTAGCCTTTTACGGTTGTGTAGCGGCGTATAGTGCCCATATATGCCTCGGAAAAATGTTCTCGTTGCGATGTTCCTGTGTGCAGTTCGGGCACAATGCCTTTTTGCAGTTCATTTTCTTTGTAAGGAATAAAGCAGGCTACATAGTTGGGGTGCAACGAGTTCAGTTGACCGCTACCGCCGACTAATTCTCCTTGTGCATAATTATAGGCCAATGTGTTGTTTCGTATTTTTGCGAAGTCTTTTGGAAAATCCTCGGTTACACGTGAAATTATCCACATATCCGATAGGAATCCTTCGTAGAAGATCTTGCTTTTTCGCTTAAATAGCAGCGAGCGTTCTTTCTTTGCCAATATGTTGCCATAGTTCTTGAACTGCTCGCGCGTGGCTTTGTCGCTGCGTATGACAACCTCTTTGAAGTTCATCATTTTTGCAGGAAAAACTCCTTTCAGATACTCCTCATCGGCACGAATAATTGAGTCCGGGTGATATTCGCCTTTTGCAACTATCATCCATATTGAATAGCACCATCCGAATTTATATCTGTGGAAGATGCTGTGCAGCACGTCTTCAGCGAGAACTTTGCGCGCAGCATCGTTGTTGATGACAAGCGTTTTTTGTATTATCAATGAGTCGTTGCGGGTCAGTTGGCCATTCGTTTGCAGTGATTCGAGAATTTCAGCAACCTCTCTATCCTCTTTTTCTTTTTTGCCCACAAGACTGCGTTCTATGATTTTTTCCTTTGCATACTCCCACTCGTCGAGGAAATTGAACCTTATCTCGCTTAGTGGCGGACGCTCGTAACGCTCTTTTTTCTTCTGTCCTGTTACGTCTACTTCGGTGAGCATAAACTCATAATCCGAAATTTTCACGATTGATGTGTCTCGTTTTTCGTCCTTTACGGGCATTCCTGTGGTGCGTTGCCAATAGTTGTATTGTCCGAACTTGGGCGAGAAGAATTTGTTTATGGAAAAGACGTATGTGGAGTCCATTTGCCGGTTCATGTCAAGGTCGGGGATTAACAAGGCTCCTTTAGTGCCTGTAAACTCCTCGGTCTCTATCTTGAAGGCGCCATCTTCGTCGCTCGTAAATTGATACTTGTGTACAATGCTGTCGTCGTAGGAAATATCGAATTTTATGTTTGTGTTCCTTTGCGGGGTAAGGAAATATTGGTCAAACTCGCCGAACTTTTTGTTTTTTGTCTGCTTGTAGAATTTTCCCTGAACGCCGATGCCTGTCTCTTTTTGATGTTCCAGTGCCACATGCTTAGTTGTCAGTTTGTTCCAGTCGTATGACGTCCATCCTCTTGTGAGCA
>CAZXIQ010000270.1:0-2652 GCA_964640785.1 uncultured Bacteroidaceae bacterium
TTATCCAAGATGGACAGTTTTTGTTTGCTTTTCAACAAAAAACAAGGGTAAAAACCACCGTAGAATAAAAAGCAAACAGCAATAAAAGCAATATTTCCCCAATAACCATAATAAATACACAGTCTTATATCGAACTGACGTTAAAATAGTTGCGGACAGCCGAAATATTTGGCTGTCCGCAACTATTTTATACCTTTGAAACAACACTCAAATTATTTCACCTTGATGCTGAACTCGGGATGTTTGCTCTCGGTAGGCACCCACAAATTCTCAACAGTGAAATTAAGTTTCTTATCCTTTGCCACACTGACGTTACGCGAAGTAAATGCACGCAACTGCACAGGATTGCCGCCGAAATTAAGAACAAAATCCATAGAGGTGTTATTAGTCATACGAATGTAACGTTTGCCTTTAGCATCCACGCGGAAAGTATCGAACTTTACGCAAGCAAGGAAAAAGTCCTTTACAAGTTGCTCTTCACCGGCCAATGTACCAAAAGAGTAGGCCAATGTTCTGCGTTTTTTCATTGCATCTTTCAACGACTCGAGCGACGCATCCTTTGCAAGTATAAATGTCATGTTGCGACGATGCCCTTGATTGGTGTAATCCATAGCCGTGGTACTGTGAATGTCGGTGTTTGCCGCCATAAAGAGCTTTTTGTCGAGGGCACGCTGCACCACAGAGGGATAAAATTCGGAGCCGTTCATTATCTCTACTCCATCAATAAGATTCTCGCCATATACCTTCTGCTCGAATTCTGTCATCTGAAGATTTTTGCGTCGCCACCCGGGGTGGTTGTGCATGATTAAAGCACCCTGCTCACGAGCCTTTCTGATGGAGACAGCAGGGTCGGAGTCGTATATGGTGTTTGCATCCTCGACAAAGAGGGCATTATAGTGACCTATTGTCTCGGGGGTGCGAGTAATTTCAACGCCGGGGATTATGGTAATTCCGTAACCGACAGCAGCTTTGGCAGCAAGCTCGTTCGAGAGATTGAGGTTGGCCAAAATACCTTTTTCTTTTGCTATTTTACTTATGTTCACATTCTGCGCATCCTGTGGCAGATAGCCCTTAAGATAAGAGTACATTTTGCCTTCCCACGGGCGGTACTCCACATGTTCGGTGATTGCAAGCACATCAAGACCATCGACCCACGCCTCGCGCACCCTGTACTCGGGGGTTACATTTCCATCGGAGTATATACTGTGGCTGTGAAGGTCGGCCTTCAGCACTTTAAAGCCATTAACCTCGGGCAGCACAAACTCTTGTCGCAGAACCTCGCGACGCAGAGTGTGTCGCGCCATGTCTACATTTGTCGCATCCTGATAATAGATGGATTGTGCCGATGCTGTCAGAATACTTGCAGCAACAACAATAAAAGCGGCTATTCTTTTCATGTTCTTTTTAATTTATATGGTGATTATCTTTTTGTGTTACAATGTCAATCCGTCGAGAAGTTTGGCGTAAATTTCCATACCCTCTTTAATTTCACTCAGCTTTATAAATTCGTTGGCTGTGTGGGAACGCGCCGACTCTCCGGGCCCCAGTTTCAGACAGGGGACATTGTTTATTAGTGCCTGATTGGAGAGCGTGGGCGAGCCGAACGGCCTGCGACCAAGCTCCACAGCACGTTGCACCAATGGATGGGCAAGCTCTATCGACGATGAGTTTAAACGCACCGAACGAGGCTTAACCTCGGATTTTACGTTTGCGGCAACAATATCAATAATCTCTTTATTGCTGTAACACTCGTTGCTGCGCACATCGACAACATATTTGCAAACATCGGGAACAACATTGTGCTGAGTGCCGGCATTTATCTGAGTGACACTCATCTTTACAGAACCGAGCAGAGGAGAGACTTTAGGAAACGCATAGGTACGGAACCACTCTACGTCGGGAAGAGCCTCGTATATGGCATTCACACCTTCGTTACGTGCAGCATGCCCCGACTTTCCGTGAGCAGTGCAATCGAGCACCATGAGCCCTTTCTCGGCAATGGCCGGATGCATGCCTGTGGGCTCGCCTATGATGGCACAGGCTATTGGCGGCAGCATGGGAAGCACCGACTCGATGCCATCCTTACCCGAGACCTCTTCCTCGGCCGATGCAAGAAAAATAATATTGTATTTTTGCTGTGTCTGACACAGTTTATAAAAGACGTGTAACATGGTAACAAGTGAACCGCCATCGTCGTTACTGCCAAGACCATAGAGGCAATCACCCTCGACAATAGGGGTGAAAGGGGATTTTGTCCAAGCACTTGCAGGCTTTACCGTGTCTATGTGTGCATCGAGCAATATTGTGGGACGCGAGGCGTCGTAACCGGGAGCCACGCACCAAATATTGTTCAAATGACGGTGTACCGTACCCACAAATGGAGCACTGCGCTCTATGTATGATTGCAATTTGTCGGCGGCAGCACTCTCGTCACGACTTATCGATGGGGTGCTTATTAATATCTTAAGCAACCCCACTGCTTGTTCTATATCATTTTTGGTTATGTCCATCTATTTTTGAAATTTATTTAACACAAAATTAATACAAGAGAAAGAAAAGAGCAAATTTAAAATAGTTTTTTATTAACCAATCGATATAAAGCTCTCTCTTTGAATGGGGACTGATGGCACGGGATAAAAAATAAACAAGTTT
>CAZXIQ010000271.1:0-2628 GCA_964640785.1 uncultured Bacteroidaceae bacterium
AATGGTACAAACTCGCAGCCGAGCAAGGTAGTGAAATTGGCAAGATAAAAGCAAAAGAATTCGAACTATTCAATTTTTACAAATAGAAAAAGATGTTACGCAAGTTACTACATATAGCCATTCTATTATTCACAGGCATAGCAACTTTTGCCCAATCGCCGTTGGACACCCTTGCAATGCGAGCCATAATAGTGAACCAGCTTTTTCCACAAGAGAGAGTATACCTGCACTTCGACAATACCGCATATTATTTGGGCGAAACAATGTGGTTCAAGGCATACGCAACCGGCGGACTTGCAGACAATGAAAATCCTATAAGCAAAGTACTATATGTGGAGCTGTGCGCACCCGAAGGGTATGTAGTTGAAACAAAAAAGTACAAGTTCGATGAGAATGGCCGTTGCAACGGCGAGTTTGAACTTAGACCCTCGCTGCTCTCGGGTTATTATGAGGTGCGCGCCTACACACGCTACATGCTCAACTGGGGCGACGAGGCAGTGTTCAGCCGCGTGTTTCCCATTTACGACAAAGTGAACGGCGACAACTACGACTTTAAGAATATGCTCGACCGCAAGCGCAGCTTTCTTTATCGCGGCGAGTGGATGACCAACGAACTTCCCGAGACAGAGATTAAGTTCTACCCCGAAGGCGGACATCTTGTCGAGGGAGTGGAAACAACTGTTGCTTACGAACTAAAAGGCTACGACGGAGTACACGGCACCGACACAATAACCATCCTCGCCGATGGTAAAGAAATTCTTCGCACCGCCCCCACCCTGCTGGGCATGGGACGCTTCAGCCTGACACCGCAAAAAGGCGTAAAATACCGTGCCGAAGTTGAAGTTACACGCCATAAGAACGGCAAGAAAAAAACATTTAAGTTCGACCTGCCAAAGGTGGAAAAGGAAGGTATAAGCCTCGCTGCTGAAAAGAAGAACGGAAACATAAACATAACAATAAAGAACAATATTTCTGCCATGGCCAACCTCGGCTGTGTCATTGTGAACAACGGCTACATACAGCTGTATGAAACTTACACATCAGAAGAAAAAGAGAAAAAAATACAGATGCCGCTTAACAGGCTCGCCGAGGGAGTGAATCGTGTGGTAATATTCAGCGACAGTGTGCCGCTTGCCGAAAGGCAGTTTTTCGTCACGCACGACTCTATTATCGCCGGAGATATCTCCACCGTAAAACTTACAGCAAAGGTAAACGGGCGCAACCCGAAAGATATAATTCTGCAACCCCACGAAAAGATTACTCTTACAGTAGAGCGCGAGGATGGAAAGCCCATTGCCCCCGATGCCGAATTTTCACTATCGGTGAGCGACGTTGCCAACAGACCTAAAATGTCCTACGAACATAACATGTACACCCACACGCTCTTAGGCTCACAATTAAAAGGCCACATTGCCGACGCAGGCAGATATTTCGACCCCGAGAACAGCCGCCGCAAGGAAGAGCTCGACCTGCTGATGCTCACGCACGGCTGGACCTCGTACGACTGGAGCAAGTTGGCAAGGAGCCACATTGATGTGCGACACAACGCCGAAGAGGGAATAGAATTGAGCGGCGAGGTATACACCCGGGAGCCGAACAGAAAATGGGGACAGTTAGGAACACATCTTCTGTACCCACTGAAATACGGAACAATGAATTTCAAATTCACGTCCGACAGCATAAAATACAAATTCCACACAACATTCAACGGCCGGTTCAGAATAAGGACTGAGGAATTTTATGGCAACAAAATTGCCGAACTTTCGGCACGATACATTCCCTTCCGTCCCAAAAGAGGAATAGGCATACGCTTTATACTCGACCGCTACTTCTCCCCCGCTTTCCGTTTTTTTGACTATTGGGAGCGCAACCCGGGAGAGGCCGCAAGCTACACATCGGCCGACGACACAGCCATAATACAAAAAGACCCGCTAAGCTACCAGCTTGCCGAAGTGGATATTACCGAAGAGAAGAAAAAAGACAAAAGGAACAGACCCCCGCGCAGCGAAATAAGATTCAATTTTGTTGATGAGTGGGAGTATGCACAGGATGTTACATTCTTTAATCTGCAACGCGATTTTGACACGACAAAAGTAGCAGTGTCGCTCGACATTGCAAATACCAACAACATAGAAAACGAAAGAAATAAAAACACAACAGAGAGTTACAATGAAAATGTAAAGCCTATAATGGAGGCAGGCGATTGGAAGATATTCAACGCATTAGCTATTGACGGTAGAGACATGGATGCTCCATCGGAACGCTTTTACCACATTACAAACAGTCTAACCTCGGCAATGGTGCTTAAAAGTATCTTTTGGCGATACAATTTCAATTGGGCATATTATGTACAATCAATGGTGGTAAAAGGAGAGTACAACTGCGACTCCATTCCCGACTATGATTTTTTACATATAAGGAAACGTCCATTTGGCGACATAAATTACAAAAAAAACATTGCCTACATGATGAATTTCAAGGAAGTAACCATAAGAAGTGATGAAAAGTTGCGCAAAGAGTTTCCCAATGACTCGAAAAGATGGTACAATTCCGGCTCGCCACACGGCTTAGACTCGTTGCTGACAGAAGGATTCCTCACGCGGCACTACATTCCCACAAAGGATAATA
>CAZXIQ010000272.1:0-2614 GCA_964640785.1 uncultured Bacteroidaceae bacterium
TTTCATCATGGATGCCATGCGCAAGCGTATGGAGCATGAAATTCTCGGTTATACACATAAGTGTGGCAGTTGGTTACCAGCAATAAAGCGGTGGGCATTGTCGCGATGCGGTTGGGAGGTTGCCGACGAGTGGGTTGAACATGTTTCGGGCATTGTGCCTGCAATTTCTTTTGCAGTGCAGTGTTTGACAGAAAAGAACGATAAGGTACTTATACAACCTCCTGTTTATCATCCCTATTTCCATGTTCCGCAGTGGAACGAACGTACGGTAGTTACCAATCCTTTGCGACTGGTGAACGGCCAATATGAGATTGATTTTGAAGACTTTGAACAAAAGGTAAAAGAGTGCAAACTTTTCCTTTTGTGTCATCCGCATAACCCCGGCGGACGTGTGTGGCGTCGTGAAGAACTTGTGCGCATTGCCGAAATTTGTGCCGACAATAATGTAATTGTAATTTCCGATGAAATTCATGCGGACATGACATTTAAGGGATACAAACATATTCCCTTTGCAACGGTGAGCGAGAAGGCCGCGATGAATTCCATCACCATGATGGCTGCGAGTAAGTCGTTCAACATTGCAGGGCTTATGTCCTCCTTTACAATAATTCCCAATAAGGAATTGCGCGACAGATACAATGGCTTTCTGATGAAGAGCGAGCTTAATCATGCTCATATATTTGCAACTATCGCCACTGCTGCCGCATTCAGTGACGAGGGAGCTGTGTGGCTCGAACAGCTTGTAGACTATATTACCGCAAATGTAGACTATATGGAAAAGTTCATTGCCGAAAAAATGCCCTTGCTCGGCATTATTCGTCCACAAGCCTCCTATCTTGTTTTTCTCGATTGCAGAAAACTCAACCTCACAAAAGAGCAGTTGGTGGACTTCTGTGTGAACAAGGCTCGCATAGCAATGAACGAAGGCTCCACTTTCGGCATTGAGGGTGCAGGATTCATGCGCATGAATGTCGGCTGTCCTCTCTCTACACTGAAACAGGCTCTCGAACAGTTGCTCGCTGCTTACAATGAATTGACTAACAATTAATAACTATAACTATGAAAAAGTGTTTCCTGAATTTGTTTGCAACACTTTTGTGTATTGCATTCGTGGCTTGCGGCAATAAAGCAGCCGAGCCTGTCTATTATCAGAATCCGGTAGTGCGTGCCGAGGCTCCCGACCCATCAGTCATTCGTGCCGAGGATGGTAGTTTTTATCTCTATGCAACTGGCGGTAACTACTCAATATACAAGTCACAGAATATGGTCGATTGGCAGAAAGTGGGCGAGGTATTCAACGAAGATACCTACCCCAAAGAGGTGCGCAACAACCGCAAGGCCACTTTGTGGGCACCCGAAATTCGTCGCATCAACGGTAAATATGTTATTTTCTATACAATGTGGTTCGGCACAGAGTGGCTCAGCGCAATAGGCTATGCGGTTGCCGACAACCCCACAGGGCCTTTTACCGATAAACGTATACTTATCGACAGTAAGCCTATAAATGTAGAGCAGTCTATCGACCAATTCT
Source organism: uncultured Bacteroidaceae bacterium (assembly GCA_964640785.1). Classification (GTDB taxonomy): domain Bacteria; phylum Bacteroidota; class Bacteroidia; order Bacteroidales; family Bacteroidaceae; genus HGM04593. The sequence continues at coordinate 1,532 of CAZXIQ010000272.1, forward strand.
ACTACGAGGATGGTGGCAAGGCCTACCTCTTCTGGGGCAGTTTCCGCAATATCTATGCAGTAGAGCTCAATGTAACAGCAAATGTCGATATTGCCATTAAACCCGAGACAATGGTGCAGATTGGTGGCACTGCTTACGAGGGTTCAAACATCTGGAAACGTGGCGATTATTACTATATGTTCGCCTCTACCGGAAACTTTGCAGGTGGTGCCAAGAGTACCTACCGCACAGTTGTGGCACGTTCTAAAAATGTACTTGGCCCCTATGTGGATAAGAAAGGTGTGAGCATGCTCGACAATGGCTATGAGCTTATTCTCGACAAAGACGATAAGTTTACAGGCCCCGGACACAATGCCGGAATTGTAGAGGACGATGCCGGACAGACGTGGATGTTCTACCATGCTTATCAGTTGAGCAACCTCGGCTTGCGCCGTCAGAGCATGCTCGACAGAGTACTATGGGACGAGGAGGGCTGGCCTTATATAGAGACAGGTACCCCCTCGGATAGTGCAGTTGTACCGATTATCAAACGTTAGTTTCTTTGGTAAAAACGATTCGAATTTTTTCCGAATCGTTTTTTTATGTGGTTGATAGTAGGCGCAGTTGCAAATGTAAGTAAACTTTCATTTACTCGCTTGCACGATAGTTCGGCAATAAAAATAAATTTGTTTATTTTGTATTGCGCTCGGCTTGCACTATCTTTAAATTAGAATGGTAAATCTCCGTAAGATATATCTGATTCTTCTTTTACCATTGAAGGATATATAGAATCCATAAATTGAATATCTTTAATTTTAGAACGATACTTTTGATATGTTTGTAGATTCTCTAATTCTTCACGTCTGTTCTTACTTGTTTTTATAAATTTTTCTTCTTGATCAATACCTAAATAGCGTCTTCCAAGTAGATTAGCAGCTATGCCGGTTGTCGAACTACCACAAAAAGGATCGAGTACCCATTCGCCAGACTTGGTGGATGCCATAATAATTCTTGCCAATAAAGCAAGGGGCTTTTGTGTCGGATGTTTCCCGCACGATTTTTCCCATCGGGCAATAGCCGGTAAGTGCCAAACATCCGTCATTT
>CAZXIQ010000273.1:0-2603 GCA_964640785.1 uncultured Bacteroidaceae bacterium
CTTCGTATATGCGTGCAGCGTAGCTGGGAATTGCGTGTACGGCTGTTGTTCCGAAGTCTGTCATGAATTTTATTTGTCTTTTGGTGTTTCCCGCAGCGGCAGGCACTGTGAGCATGCCCAGACGCTCGGCGCCGTACTGAAAGCCTAAGCCTCCGGTGAACATTCCGTAGCCCGATGAGTTCTGGAATACGTCGCTGGGACGCAGTCCCACCATGTGCAGACAGCGGGCAACGGCGTTGGCCCACTCGTCAAGGTCCTTTTGTGTGTGAAGAATTACTGTGGGGTTTCCTGTTGTTCCGCTCGACGAGTGCAGACGCGTCGCTTTTTCCAAAGGCACCGATGCAATGCCGAACGGATATGTGTCGCGCAGGTCTTGTTTTGTGGTAAATGGTATTTTGCGTAGGTCGTCGAGTGATTTTATATCTTCGGGTTTAAGATTGTTCTCTTCGAATCGTTTTTTATAGAAAGGAGAATTCATACAGTGGAGTACTGTCTTTTGCAATCTTTCCAATTGTAATTTTTCAATTTCGGGACGGGTCATTGTCTCCAATTCCTTGTGCAGATACATAGTTGTATGTTTATTTTGTTTTTTATTCGTTATTTGTGAAATTAAACTTTGTTTATCTTTACTGCAAATGTAAGCAAACAAAATGAATTTTGGTTATATAATTCTTTTTTAATTGATAAATTCTTGGCTTTGTTTTATATTTGTGTTGTAAATTACACAAAATTCTTTAATTCCTCATTTTATGGGTCGCATACTCTCTTTCTTTCTTATATTGATGTTTTGTGGCAATCTTTTTGCGCAGTCGCGCAGTGCTGTCGAAACCTCTACCGACATTGCTATGTTCGTGCCATCTGTGGCCGGCGCTGTTGTTTCGTTGGTCAAGAGCGACTATGAGGGTTTGTGGCAACTTGTGGGTAGTGGTGCTGCGAGTGTCGCGGTTGCCTATACGTTGAAATATACTGTAAAAAAGGAGCGTCCCGATGGCAGCGACAATCACTCTTTCCCGTCTAATCATGCAGGAGCGGCCTTTGCCGGTGCTACCTTTTTGCAGCAGCGCTACGGGTGGAAATATGCTCTTCCCGCCTATCTTGTAAGTTCATACGTGGCGTGGGGCAGAGTGTATGCTCGCCGGCACGATGTTTGGGATGTGCTTGCGGGTGCTGCGGTCGGCACCGGGTGTGCGCTGTTTGTTACCACTCCTTTTGCCGGTGAGCATAAGGTTGCGCTTGTTCCGTTTGTCACAAAGTATGGCGATACGGGGGTGCATCTGTCGGCAACTTTTTAAGAAATAGCAACAGTTTCTAAGTTTTTTTTATTCTGTAAGGTTGTTTTTTTTTAGGTAAAGAACTATCTTAGCACATTGAAAAGAGTGGTGCGGTGTGTGTTTTCATGCTGTTCGCTTTAACTTTTTGTGCCACAAATATGTGCGGTTAATTGTAGTATAATTAATCTTTTTTTTGCAAATGAAAGAATCGTGGAAAATCAAGGGCTTTGTCGATGAGCCGGTACCAACCGACATTGATATTAAAAGTGAAATAAGACGTATGTGTAAAGAAAAAAATGCCGTTATTCTTGCACATTATTATACGTCGGGTGACATACAAGATGTAGCTGATTTTGTTGGCGACAGTCTTGCGCTTGCCCAACAGGCGGCAAAGACCCGGGCAGACATAATAGTAATGTGTGGAGTGCATTTTATGGCCGAGACAAACAAAGTACTTTGCCCCGATAAAATGGTGCTGTTGCCCGACCTTAATGCCGGTTGTTCGCTTGCCGACACTTGCAAGGCCGAGGACTTGGCGCGTTATAAACGCGAACATCCCGAATATAAGGTTGTTGCTTATGTAAACACTTCGGCTGCGGTAAAGGCTTTGACAGATGTGGTTGTAACATCGTCCAATGCACGTCAGGTGGTGGAGAGTTTCCCAAAAGACGAGAAAATTCTTTTTGCTCCCGATAAAAATCTTGGTGGTTATCTGAATGCAATTACAGGTCGTAACATGCTTTTGTGGAACGGTGGTTGTCATGTTCACGAGCGTTTCTCAATAGAGAAAATAGTGGAGCTCAAGGCACAGTATCCCTCGGCAAAGGTGCTTGCTCACCCCGAGTGCAAAAGTGGCGTGCTTGCTCTTGCCGACTTTATTGGTTCCACTGCAGCAATACTTAAATATGCTCAGACAGACGATTGCGACACATATCTTGTGGTAACCGAGAGTGGTATTTTGCACGAAATGCAAAAAAGCATTCCCGACAAAAAGTTTATTCCCATTCCTCCCGCCACCCCTCTTACCGACGGATGTTCATGCAACGAGTGCAATTATATGAGGATGAATACTATGGAAAAATTGTATAATTGCATAAAATATGAATGGCCACAGGTTGAGCTTGATGAGACAATGCGTGAAGATGCTTTGCGCCCAATTGAAAGAATGTTGGAAATATCGGCAAAGATAAAGTCGTAAAGTAATTCTTTAAGTAAGTATATAAACCCAAAGAAACTGCATCTAAATTTTCATTTTGATGCAGTTTCTTATTTTGTTATATTACTGTCCGATAAAACTTTTTTAAAGGAACAAAAAAATAAGGGCTAATTCCA
>CAZXIQ010000274.1:0-2584 GCA_964640785.1 uncultured Bacteroidaceae bacterium
AGAATAGTTTGTGCCACAAATGTGAATATTCCCGAGGCCATAAGCGAGGGACGTTTCAGGGAAGACCTCTACTATCGTTTGAACACTGTGCCCATAAATGTTCCTCCTCTGCGCAAGCGTGGCGACGATGTTGTGCTGCTTTTTAAAAAGTTCGCATTGGATTTTTCGGCAAAATATGCAGTTCCCAAAATACAGCTTGGCGAAAGTGCGAAAAATGCAATATTGGAATATTCGTGGCCGGGCAATATACGTCAGTTGAAAAACGTTGCCGAGCAAATATCACTGCTCGAAATGCAGCGTGAGGTTACGGGCGAGACAATGAAAAAATATCTTCCTCAGCAGGCCTCGATGAACCTTCCCGCACGCCTTGCATCGCCCTCGGTCAAAGGAAAAACTTTTGAGAGCGAGCGCGAAATACTTTACAGTGTCCTTTTCGACATGCGTCGTGACATTACCGAGCTTAAGGCTCAGGTCGAGGAACTTACATTAGGTCGTGCAAGCAAGGGGGACGTGCCTTTATACACAACAGCGCACGAAATATCCGTACCCTCTTCTCAGATACAACCGACAACCATACATCTTTCCCCTATAAAGGATGAGCATGAGCCTGTTCAGCGTGGTATAATTGAGAGTGAGGAGTATGTCGAAGAGACTCTTTCGCTCGACGACATGGAGCGTATGGCCATTCTTCGTGCACTCGAAAGGCATCGTGGCAAACGACGCGAGGCAGCAAAGGAATTGAATATATCCGAACGTACACTATACAGAAAAATAAAAGAATATGGGCTTGATTAAAAAACACAAAGGGGGCATTCTCTTTTTTCTTCTTTTTGCACTTCTTGTTGTAACAGGTTGCAAGGTTAGTTATAAACTAACAGGAGCCTCCATAGACTATACGAAAATAAAAACAATCTCTTTGGAGACTTTCCAGAATAGGGCGGCTTATCAATGGGGCCCGATGGCTCAAATGTTCAATCAGGCATTGAACGATGCTTTTGTTCAGCAGACGAAACTGGTACAGGTGAGAAACGGTGGCGACCTGCATTTTGCAGGTGAAATTACTTCGTACGACCAATTCAATAAATCAATTTCATCGGATGGTTACTCCTCCATGGTGCAGTTGAAAATGACGGTAAACGTGCGTTTCACAAATAATGTAGACCATGAAGCGGATTTTGAACGCTCCTTCTCGGCTGTACGCGACTTTGAGGCCTCACAATCGCTCGAAAGTGTTCAGGAAGAGCTTGTGACGCAGATGATAAAGGAAATTGTAGAGTCAATCTTCAACGCAGCGGTGGCTGATTGGTAATAACCCTCTTTATGGATGTATCATTTTATATAGCTCACCCCGACAAATTGGGCCGAGAGACATTGTACGAACTGCGAATGCTTGTTCGCAAGCACCCGTGTTTCGATGCGGCGCGTCTGTTGATGCTAAAAAATCTGTATCTGCTACACGATATTGAGTTTGGCAAGGAGATGCGCAGTGCAGCACTCTATCTTAAAAACCGCCGTGTGTTGTTCGACCTTATGAGCGAGTATGGCAATGTTCATGAGCCCGAAAGCGTGTCAGTTGCCGAAGAACAGAATATTTCCATCGATCGCACGATGAGCCTTATAGATGCTTTTTTGGAAACACTCCCCTCCGAAACACTGTCGCTCGAGGCCGAGGGTGCGGCAGCAGTGGATTATGTATCCACCTATCTTGCTACCGATGACAACGCTCCCGATGTTCCCAAGATGCGCGGGCAAGAGCTTATAGATAATTTCCTTGAGAGTGGTGATGAAAAATTTTCTTTGCAACTTCTGCCCGAACCATCCGACTCAGCTGTTGTCAAAAACAGTGTTTCCGAACCGGAAAAATTCGAAACAGAGCCCGAAACGCCCATTTTTACAGAAACACTTGCCAATATTTACCTTAAACAAGGAAAATATGATAAGGCTCTTGAAATTCTTAAACGATTATATTTGGATTATCCAAATAAAAATCGTTACTTTGCAGACCAAATTAGATTTTTAGAAAAAATAGTTAAACATACAAAAAGAAAATAAGATGTACTTACTTTGTGTTATCCTGATTGTGATTGCTTCAATATTGATGTGTTTCATTGTTCTCATCCAGAATTCAAAGGGTGGCGGACTTGCATCCGGCTTTGCATCATCCAATCAGATTATGGGTGTGAAAAAGACAACCGATTTTATAGAAAAGGCAACATGGAGCCTTGCTGTGTTTATGGTTGTTATCAGCATTGTTGCAACATACGCAATTCCTCAAGCAACAATAGTTGAAGAAAGTGTATTGCAACAGAACGCTATTGAGAATAACATGGTTAATCCCAATACTGTTCCCGATTTTTCGGAGCAGGCTGCTCCTGCCGAGGCCGAGAGTGCACCCGCTGCACCTGCACAGGGCGAGTAATTGCGTGAAAATATAAATAAAAATATAGAGGAGGTGTTTCGTACATTTCCTCTATTTCTGTATATGTGTACTCTTTTGTATTACTCACACTCACACAGTTGCAGATAACTGAGGCCGGGTCAAAAGCAATTTTGATCCGGCCTCTTTTTTATACCATATATTTGG
>CAZXIQ010000275.1:0-2554 GCA_964640785.1 uncultured Bacteroidaceae bacterium
TGCATCCAAGCTCTTGGGCAAGGGTGAAGAGGGCTTTGCGTCTGTTCCATGAACATAGGAAACATGGCGACTTGCGTTTGTCGGTGCTTGCGTCGAATTCGCTCTCGACAAGATGAAATTCTACATTGTTGCGTGTGCAGAACTCTTTTAATACGTTTGCGTCTGATTTATACTCTATGTTGCGCAGTCTTATGTGGGCTGCTGTGATGTTTATGCGAGGCTTATGTATGCGGCTGCGTGCCGATAGCAGTTCCAGCAGTGCCAACGAGTCTTTGCCTCCCGATAGGGCAACAAGTATATGGTCGTCATTCTCAAGCATGCGGTAGTCGGTCAATGCTTTCTTAAAACGGCGTTCTATTTTTCTTCTTATTTGTTGTTCGGGGGTGGGGAGTGGCATCTTTTCTTGAATTCCTTTGCTCGGTTTTGCGGTGCAAAGTTACAAAAAAACTGTTTACGATTCTTCTGTTTGGTGCATTTTGATGTGTGGTTCTTTAATATGTTTGTTTTTTTTCTGTTTTTTGCGAAATTTAATTAAAAAAGTATACTCGATAATCGCTTATCCGTATATTATGCGTATATTTGCGGTAGGCTGGGGCAATAGTTTACAATGTTTTTTTGTTTGAGCTGCTTTCGGTTTTTGTTTTTTAATATAATATTGTGAATATATGTACAGATTAGTAATATCGGTATTGTTTTTTTCTCTTTTTGCAGTGACTTCTGTTGCGCAATCGACTCGCGAAAAGGCGCGCGGCCTGTTTCAAGATGGGGATTTTGTCGAGGCAAAGCCTCTTTTCGAATCTCTTCTCAAAAAATATCCTAAGGATGGAAGTTACAATTATTGGTACGCTGCTTGCTGTTTCGAGACTAACGACACTGTTGCAGATATTGAGAAGATGCTGAAGTATGCGACTACTCGCCGCGTGAACGACGCTTATCGCTATCTGGGCAATTTTTATAAGAGTAAATTTCGTTACGATGAAGCTATTGAAAATTACGAAGAGTTCATCGCTGGTTGCAAGAATGACAAAATGATAGAATATGTTGAGGAGTGTTGCGAGCATGTTAAACGTTTGCAAAGAATGATGAAAATGACTGAACGAGTGTGCGTGGTGGATAGTTTCGTGGTTGATAAAGAGAATTTTTTGTCTGTTTATCGTACGGGACGCGACATTGGTACACTTGCAATGGCTGCCGAGTATTTTAATAGTGCTGATGTTCCCGGAACGGTTGCTGTCACAGAACGTGGCACGGATATGTATTTTTCTCGCAATGTTGCGTCGGACGAGGGCGAGGTGTTGAAACTTTTCCACTCTTCGAATGTAAATAATCAATGGGGCGAGGCTAAACTGCTTTCGGGTATCGAGACTGCCGGTAACGACTGTTATCCTTTTATGTCTGTCGATGGTTTCACTTTCTATTTTGCAAGCGACGGCGAGGGTTCTATCGGTGGGTATGATATTTTTGTGACACGTTACGACTCGGAGGATGGTGTTTTTCTTAAGCCCGAAAATATGGGTATGCCTTTCAACTCCGAGGCTAATGATTATATGTTGGTTGTGAACGAAATTGTCAATCTTGGTTGGTTCGCCACTGACAGGCGTATGGAAGAGGGTAAGGTTTGTGTTTATGTATTTGTGCCTAACACTACCAAGGCTACTTATAATTACGAATCAGAGGATTCTTTGAAGATTATAGGATTGTCGCAGTTGTCGTCGATAGCCGATACACAGGCCGACGAAGATGTTGTAAGAAAGGCTCGCCAGAAGTTGTTGATGTTGATGTATGAACAGAAGGATGTTGTAAAGAACAGCGGCTTTCTTTTTGTTATTGACGACCTGACTGAGTATACCGATGTTAAGCAGTTTAGGTCTCCCGAAGCGCGAAAATTGTATGACGAATGGAAAAAACGTACCGAAAAGCATAATGCCGATGTTGCTTTGCTCGAAAAACGACGCGACGAATATGCGGCTGCCAATGCTGCCGGTAAGCAGGCTATGGGGGCTGCGTTGCTCGAGCTTGAGAATAGGGTGATTGACGAGGCTGCTGCTCTTGATGAGTTGTTGGTGCGTATAAGAAATACAGAGAAAATATTTATTTCTAAATAGTTTATTATGGAATTGTTTGTAATTGGTCTGTTGATTGTTCTCGGAGCTGTTTTTCTTGTTGCCGAGGTTGCTCTTATTCCGGGTTTCGGATTGACAGGAATTGTGGGTGTTGCGGCGATGATAGGCTCTGTTGTGTATGCCTTTATGCAGTTAGGCGAAATAGCCGGATGGATTACAATCGCTATTGTGATTGTTGTTGCTGTTGCACTTATTTTGTGGGCCATATATGGAAAGTCATTGGATAAAGTTGCTCTCAAAGAGAATATTTCTTCGACGGTTGCCGACGCCGGCGTTTCGAAGATAATGGTGGGCGACAAGGGTGTTTCTGTCACGCGTTTGGCTCTTATCGGCGAGGCTAAGTTTGGCGATGATATTGTCGAAGTTACTTCGTGCGATGGTTTTATCGATGAGAAACGCGATGTTGTTGTTGCTCGCATTGCTGCGGGTGT
>CAZXIQ010000276.1:0-2539 GCA_964640785.1 uncultured Bacteroidaceae bacterium
CCATCCGCGCCAGTTCCAAGGTGTGTAAATTGAGTTGTAAGGACGCTCTTTAGCCGGGCCGATGAATAAATCCCACTCCAATGATGAAGGAGCTTTCTCTCTCTTCTCGGGACGCTCGAGACCCTGTGGCCAGATGGGGCGGTCGGTAAATGTATCGACGCGTTTGATGTCGCCAATTTCGCCGTTCCAAATCCACTCACATACTTTGCGTACACCTTCGTCCGATGCACCTTGGTTACCCATCTGTGTGGCAACCTTGTACTTTTTGGCGAGGTTTGTCAAAAGACGTGATTCGTAAACAGTGTGTGTAAGGGGTTTCTCGCAGTATACGTGCTTGCCTGCGCAAATAGCCTCGGCTGAGATGATGGCGTGTGTGTGGTCGGCTGTTGCAACCATTACGGCGTCAGCATCTTTCAGCATTTCGTCGTACATCTTGCGATAATCTTTGTATCTTTTAGCGTTGGGGTAACGGTCAAATACTCCTTTGGCATATTTCCAGTCTACGTCGCAGAGACCGATGATGTTCTCTGTTTCAAGGCCGCGAAGAACTGATGAACCACGTCCACCGATACCTACGCCCAAAATATTTAATTTGTCACTGGGGGCTGTGTGCCCGAAATCTTTACCTAATACGGTGTTAGGCACTACTGCCAACCCTATGGCTGCAGCTGTACCGCTCTGAAGGAATTTCCTTCTTGACATTCCGTTTGACATAGTAGATTATTTATGGGTTTATAAAATGTTAGTTATTTTGTTAAATCTATTTTTTGTCGTCTTTGTCGCAGTTCTCAATATCATCTTCGATGTCTTTCATTCCTTTCTTGAAACTTTTGACGCCTTTACCTAAGCCCTGCATCAATTCGGGAATTTTCTTGCCGCCGAAGAGTAAAAGAATGATGATGGCGATGATTATAATTTCTGTACCGCCGATATTACCGAGAAATAATAAATTGTTCATCTTTGTTTGTATGATTTTTGTTGTTTTTATGTTTTTCTTTTTCTATTCTGCAAAGGAATAAAAAAGTATTCAAAAAATCAATAGTTGCCGTTCGTTTTTTTTTCGTGGACTAAATGTTATTTGCTTTAATATTTAAAAAATATAACGCTACAAATTTAAACAACTGTTTAATATGTATGTATGCTTGTTCCTTGTGCCGATGGTAAAAAATTTATACCCCACCAGCATATTTGCAACAGAATGAATGAGAATGTGAGCAGTGCGAATAACATATTATGGTTTTTATTGGATGGGCGCAGGTGCAGGTAGAGCAGATAGCTGAGCCATGTGGCGAGTGCCCATGTCTCTTTGGGGTCCCATGTCCAATAATCGCCCCATGCTTCTTTGGCCCAAAGTGCTCCCATTGTCATTCCCAATGTTAGGAATGCCCAGCCTATACGCACTAAGTTATCGCATAGGTTCAACTCTTTTTCCGAGACTTCGGCGGGTGTTTTTCTCAGCCACATGTAGCCTGAAAAGAGTGTGGCTGCTCCCATCATGGCGTATGAGAACATGTACACTATTACGTGGGGTACGAACCAAGGGCTTTGCAATGCGGGCATCAGTGTGGTGCTGTGTATTTCGGGTTTCAGCAGGTTGATGGTTGTAAATACTATTGACATCAGTGTCCCGAATCCGAGCATCCAGCTGTAATTATATTTTGTATAAAGGAATAGGCCTATTATTGATAGAAAGAACGAGTACCACAGTCTTGTTTCTCCCATTGTTCTCAACGGTGGACGTTGCAGGCTTATCCATAGCCCTGCAATGAAAATTAAGAAGATAAGCGAGCCTGTGGCTGTTGTTGCTATTGCTCTGTTCCTGTGTCGGCGAAAGGCAAAAAGTGTTCCTGCTATCCAGCATAATGCTGCCGCTGCCGCGTATATGTAAAATGTGTCCCAGCTCATTGTTGCTTATTGCTTTTTTTCTTTATGCTGTTTGTAAGCAGTGTCAGTACTCCGGCTGCAAGTATCAGCCACAGTGATGCGTGTGTTATTGGGTACCAACTGTCTTTTACGCATTCGAAAATACTTGTTGTGCTCCATTTTCCCCGTGTGGCGTCGTAGCCCGATTGATAAATTTTCCACGCGCCAATGGTTGCGGGGGTGTTTACGGCAATGTCAAATGTCTCTTTTTTGCCGTTGTTTATTACTTCTGCCTTTGAGAGGTATTTTTTTATCTCTCGGCGGGGCATTACCAATATGCTGCTGTCGGGTAATGTCAGTGTGCTGCTTGCGAATATGTGACTGCCGCAACTTATCCATCCTTCCACGCTGTTATTTTCGGTCGTGGCTTTTATGTATGCTGCTGTTGTTGCCCCGACGTGGTTCATGTTTATATACGCGCTGTCTTTGGGCTTACGGCCGGCCATTTCTAAATATTGCAGACATTCGATGTGCCATTTGCCTAATGTTCCTTTGTCGTTTTTCGTATTTATTGTGATAAATTCTTTCGATAGGTTGTTGTCTGCGTAGATGTGTATTTGTGGCGGATATTCGTCAAGGGAAAAATCCTTTAACCTTATTATAAAAGGTAGTTCAA
>CAZXIQ010000277.1:0-2533 GCA_964640785.1 uncultured Bacteroidaceae bacterium
GGATTCCCCGGCTCTCTCATTTTCCACCAAAGAATGAGGGGAACAGCGTTAGAGTTTACCCAAAAAAACTCTAACGAATTTACAGCAATAGGCAAGTTCAAGCCCGAAATTCCCAACTACGTCGCATGCTTCATTCCCTACACAGAGAAAGAAAAGGAGGAAATGGAAATTCCCGACTTTTCAAAAACCGACAAAATACGTTACACCATGCTACGCGGCTACACAGAGAGCAAACAATTCTATTCGCCCGATTACAGCAAATAAAGCCCGACGAGAGCCACAAAGATTACCGTCGTACACTTTTGTGGACACCGGCAGCGAAGAGCGACACGACGGGCAGTGTAACATTGACACTGTTCAACAACAGCAATACAAAATACGTAAACATCGACATACAGGGACGTGGAAAAAACAGCATCTACGGCAACGCAAACATAAACACGCGCGAAATAAAAGAGAATACCAACGAAGAGACAAGCTACATGGAAATATGGAAAAAGCTGTCAAGGACAGAACTTCCACCAACAATAATAACAAAGTGCAACAACCTTACAAGACAAGGAGTATTGTATTATCATAACGAATATTACGAAAAGGCAATAAAGAATTTCCGCGAGGCAGCAAAATATGGTTACGCACCGGCTATTGCCAATTTCGGAAAATGTTATTTCGATGGCAAGGGCGTGAACGAGAATAAACTATTGGGCATGCGCTATTTTGAAATGGCAGCCGAGAAAGGCAACAACCTTGCAATGCACTATTTGGGAGACATTTACCACGAAGGTAAAATTTCAGAAAAAAACGATTCGTTGGCCTATAAATATTACCAAAAAGCAGCCGAAAATAATTTTGCAAGCTCGCAACGCATGATGGGAATATTCCACGAAAAAGGAATATATGTAGAAAAAGATAAAGAAAAAGCATTTAAGTGGTACAATCTTGCAGCACAACACAACGACCCCGTAGCCCTTTATAAAGTGGGAGCATACATAGTGGAGCAAGACTCCATCAATCAACTGAGCAAACGCAAACTGCGTAAATCGCCGGCAATAGAATATATGCGCAAAGCTGCACGAGGCGGCAACAAAGAGGCACAAAGATTCATTGTAAAATGTTTCGCCGATGGAAAATATCTGAAAAAGAGCCGCAAAAAAAGTTTCGAATGGATGAAGTCCATAGCCGAACTTGGCGACCAAGAAACACTGATGTACGTAGCCTACTGTCACGAGAAAGGTCGCGGAACCGACGTTAGCCACCAAAAAGCATATTATCTATATAAGAAATTAGCCGAGAAAGGCAATGAATTTGCCATTGCCAAAGTATATGAATATGAACTATTGAAATTCTTCATGTACAACAGCCCCAAGCCACCGGGAGTGAAATAATATTCATGCAACAACTTTTACGAATAAAAAAATAGTCCTATCTTCGCGTTTGCAGAACAAACAATAAAAAATAATGGATATTAATATACTATTCGGATTCGCAATTCCCTTTATGGGAACATTGCTGGGAGCAGCCACAGTTTTTCTGTTCCGCAAAAATATCTCGGACATTACCCAAAAAGCCATGTTAGGATTCGCCTCGGGAGTAATGGTGGCGGCATCTTTCTGGTCGCTGCTGTTACCGGCAATAGACCTATCGGTAAAAAGCGATGAATTTACAGAGATTATGCCCGTGCTCATAGGATTCCTATCGGGAATGGCATTTCTTTTTCTGCTCGACACCTTTATCCCCCACCAGCATATTAACGACACACAATCCGAAGGCCCCGGCTCGTCATTGTCACGCTCTTCGAAACTGATGCTTGCCGTCACCTTGCACAATATTCCCGAAGGAATGGCCGTGGGCGTTGTCTTTGCAGGCATGCACACAGGAGAGACAGGCCTGACACTTGCCGCAGCTTTTGCTCTTGCCATAGGAATGGCTGTGCAAAATGTTCCCGAGGGAGCAATAATATCCATGCCTCTGCGTGCCGAAGGTACAAAGCGCGGAAAGACTTTTCTCTATGGCGCACTTTCGGGCGTCGTAGAGCCTATTGCCGCAATAGTCACACTGCTCTTTTTGGAATATACAGTACCGGCAATGCCCTACCTGCTCGCATTTTCGGCAGGAGCAATGCTGTATGTGGTTGTCGAGGAACTTATACCCGCCTCGCAACAGGGCAAACACAGTAATTTGGGCACAATAGGCTTTGCGCTTGGTTTTGCGCTGATGATGGTGCTTGATGTAATATTGGGATAATATTTGACACAGATACACTAAAAAAACATAATTATTTTGTTTATTTGTAATAAACGACGAATATAGACTGCACTCGCTGTAAAAAATATTTGGGGTAAACTTGATATTTCTCGCTCGTTTGTATGTATATTTGAAAACAGAATCCAGATATAAGATTTATATCCGAATCCTGTTTTTCTCATTTACACAAAATAGTGGACACTGTCTTTATCTTCCGTGACAATGTTTGAATTTCGGTAATGATGCCAAAAGTGGCGCGTGATATATATTATAATTAGTTGAATATTTG
>CAZXIQ010000278.1:0-2531 GCA_964640785.1 uncultured Bacteroidaceae bacterium
AAGTTTGTTCATTATGGCATATACTGTCAGTCCCGAAATACTGTTGATGCCAAGCTTGTGCGAAATTTTGCGTCTGTGCGAAATAACAGTATAAATGGATATGTTAAATTCGTCGGCAATTTCTTTGTTTGTCTTACCTTTGGCAACTGCGATAAGAACATCGCGCTCTCTTGCTGATAATTCGTACAGTTCCCCTTTGTGCTCTTTGCTCTCTTTTATTGCGTTATGCAGTTTCTGAAAAATTCGGGTCGCAGAGTCATATATTCCTATACATTCGTCATACTGTCGCAATACATTTTCGTCGTAGCTTGTGTGTGTCAATGCAACGACTGCCGTTTCATTCTCTTCAGAACAAAATATTGAACGAATGTCGAAACGCTCGTTATAGTCTATGACAGTCGGGTTTATTATTATAATGTCCGATGTGTTCTGTCTGTTTGTGTAGTAACTGAGATTAGGTAAGGTAGCTGTCAGTTTAAACTCTTTGCTCCTGTTTATAATTGCGCTAATCCCTGATGCAACAATTTCGGACGGCTCTATAAGCAAAATTCTATATATCTTATTTTCGGCCATGATTCTTCTCCAATTTTGTTACCAGCGGGATAAGTATTTTGTTCTCCACTAATGTATGCTTGTGCAGGTCATTCTCTATTTTGAATATTTCGCTTAACACTTCCATTCTTATGTTAGAGGTGTATGTTCCCGGCAGATATTTAATGATAATGTTTTTAAGGTCGTTAAGTTTCTCCTCGACGTTTGTGTGGTTGTCCTCGAAATTGCTTATCTTGTATATATCTTGGCATTTGCCGTCGAGCAGGCTGTCTATGTATGGAAAAACCGAAAATTCTTCGTACTCGAAGTGTTTCTTTATCTCCGAGTCGTAGTCATCATAAAATTTATTCAGCACATAGCGGTTCGTGTTCTCATACTCCTCCATCATGATGTGTATGTTGTTGTGGAGGCGTGGGAAACAATTTGTTATATAATGTTTATGCGATGCTCGCAGATAGGATAATATGTGTGGCAGGTCTTCTTTTTTCAGTGTGTCTGCTTTTGGGCAGTAGTTGTCGAAAGAATATATGTTACATATCATCAGAAATAGTTCTGTCGATAGGTTGTAACTTGCGCATATTTCGGCGACTGTTGCCTCGCCAAAGCCTAATTTTATATCCAATCGTTCGAATATTGATAACAGACTCCAATCGGCCGCAATAAGGTCGGCGGCTTTCATCTTTCCGGAATATACTGTATGTTTGTTTGTCATGTTATTTTTTATATGTGAGAGCCTATTTGGTTTATTAAAAAGGCTATGAGCCATGCGACACCTGTGTTGTATAGTATTGCAAAAAGAGCGAATTTCTTACTGCCTGTTTCCTCGGCTATTGTTGCTACTGTTGCTATACAGGGGAAGAATAGTAATATGAATACAAGGAACGCTGCTGCCGAGCTTTTTGTAAAGTCCCCCGAACTTACAAGCGATTGAGATAAATTCTCTTCGTTGCTGTTATACAATACTCCCAAAGTACTTACGACCAATTCTTTTGCAGGGATGCTTGCTATCAGTGCAATGCTCGAACGCCAGTTAAGCCCTAATGGTTCTACAAGTGGTTCAATGGTCTTTCCCACCATGCCTATGTACGACTCGGCGTATAAGTTATTGTCTGTGGGTATGGTATTTTCCGCAGGACGGGGGAAATAACTCAAGAACCATATAATGACTGTTGCTGTAAGTACAACTGTTCCAATCTTCTTTATGTATTGCTCGCATTTTTCCCACATGTGTCGCAGTGTCGAACGCAGTGTAGGCCAACGGTAGGGTGGTAGTTCCATCACAAACGGTGTTTCGTCCTTTTTGTACTTTACTATGCGCAGCAAACGTGCCGTAAGAGCAGCTATAAGTATGCCGAATAGATATAATCCTATCATCACCAGCGGGGCATATTCGGGGAAGAATGTACCTGCAAGCAGTATGAATACCGGCAGACGTGCGCTGCACGACATAAAAGGTGTTATCAGTATTGTTATAATGCGGCTGCTGTGGCTTTCAATGGTGCGGGTGGCCATAATGGCCGGAACATTGCAGCCGAATCCCATCAGCATGGGGATAAATGATTTTCCGTGTAACCCCATTCTGTGCATAAGCCTGTCCATGATGAAAGCTGCACGAGCCATATAGCCCGAATCTTCCATTAGTGATATAAAAAGGTATAGTATAAGAATATTGGGTAGAAATACGGCAACACTGCCCACTCCTCCAATTATTCCGTTTACAACAAGGTCTTGTATGGCCCCTGCCGGAATAATTTTTGCCAAAAAATCGCCCATTAAGGTAAAGGCATCTTCTATCCATTCTTGTGGGTAGGCTCCTAACCTGTAAACTGCTGTAAACATTAGCAGCATTAGTGCAAAGAATATGGGGAATCCTAACCATTTGTTTGCAACAAGGCGGTCTATGCGTCGGCTTTTTTTGTTCGCATTTTCATTGCCTATGGTGTATGTCTCTTGCAATGCTCCTGCTATAAAGCCGTATT